>NZ_JALQCK010000119.1:0-1269 GCF_030464835.1 Paraburkholderia sp. WS6 | reverse complement strand
TGTATAGACCGGGGACATGGTTGACAGACGTGCGGGGACATCATTGACACTTTATGGTCAGTGATTTTCGCTCCTCAGGTCAAGGGTGAGGATGCGATGATGGGCAAACCAGAATTCAAATACGCCGTCTTCGCCCGGCTTTGCGCGTGCCGCAACCGGTAGCCCATAAAGTGCTTTCGAGACCCTAAGGTGCTGTCCTTCAAAGCGTAGCTGACCATTCGCTTTGACCCGCAGTACCACGTCATCCGGGCCGTACTCCGGCTCCGGCAGGATCGATGGATACGCCCGCGGGCTCGGCCGGTAACGGCTGATCGGTGTGTCCATGCCGATCGCCTCATGCGGGCGCTCGCAGTTATATACGGTGCGCCAGCGGTCCAGTTCCTGTTGCACGTGCTGCTGGGTGGCGAAGCTTCGTCCGTTCAGTACTTCAGCCTTCAGCGTACGGTGAAACCGTTCGTCCTTGCCGTTGGTCTGCGGGTGATAAGGCCGGCTGTAACTGATGCGGATACCCAGCCGGATCAGCCAGACGGCCAGCTCGGTGAGCTGACCCGGACTGCCGGGCGCCCCCCACGGCGAGCCGTTATCGGTGTTGATGCGCAATGGCAAGCCGTAGTGCCCAAACGCCTCCCGCAATCCCGTCTGCACGGTAGCGGTGTCGGTGGGTCCACAGGCGCGCAGCAGGATGCTGAAGCGCGAGTGGTCGTCGAGTACCGTCAGGGGGCTGCAGCGCTCCTTCTCGAGGGTCTCAAAGTGTCCCTTGAAGTCCATCTGCCAGAGTACGTTGGGCTGCTCGTGCTCAAAGCGCTTCCAGGGTTGGCTCATCGCTGAATCGGCCGGCAGGATCAGGTTGTGCCGGTGCAGGATGTCGGTCACGGTGCTGGCCTGTGGCACCGCCTCAAAGCCCAGATCCTGCAGGCGCCGGCGGATCTTGCGCCCGCCCCAGCGCGGATGGGCCTGGCGCAGCCGCACCACTTCCTGCTCCATGGCAGCGGGGGTCTTTGAGGGACTGCTGGCAGGGCGCCGGGATTGATCTGACAGCGCGTTCTCGCCGCGATTAAGCCATTTGTAGCCGGTCTGCCGGCTGATATTAAAGCGCTGGCACAGCTCGGTCATCGTCAGCGTGTTCTGACTGGCCAGATGAACAAATTCCTGTCGGAGGCTCATGGTGTCTCTTGCGTTCCAGGGCATGGTCGGGACCGGGCGTTTTAATACCCGGAAGTGTCAACCATGTCCCCGCACACCTGTCAGCTATGTCCCCGGTCTATACAC
>NZ_JALQCK010000118.1:0-1349 GCF_030464835.1 Paraburkholderia sp. WS6 | reverse complement strand
TGAATTAGTAAGGACTTCCCCGGTCTGCGGATCGTCACCGTCTGGTGCGATCATGGCTGGTGCAACGCAACCTTCCACAAAGGGGGAAGTCATGGACAAGATTACTCGTGTTGGCGTGGATCTGGCGAAGAACGTCATGCAACTTCATGCCGTTGATTGCACCGAGCACGTTGTCGTGCGCAGGGCCATTGCACGTGAGCGGTTCGTGAGCTGGTTTGCCAATCTGGAGCCGTGCCTAGTCGCCATGGAAGCGTGCAGCGCGGCGCACTACTGGGCGCGCAAGCTGCGCGCGCTCGGACATGACGTGCGACTGATTCCACCGCAATTTGCCGCTCCCTACCGCAAAGGCGGTGCCCGCGTGAAGAATGACGCAGTCGATGCAGAAGCGATCTGCGAAGCCGCCAGCCGCCCGCACATGCGGTTCGTGCCGATCAAGACACCTGCCCAGCAAAGCGTGCTGGTGCTCCATCGCATGCGCACGGGATTTATCGAGGAGCGCACCGCGCTGGTGAACCGACTACGCGGATTGCTGGCCGAGTTCGGCGTCTTCCTGCCGCAAGGCATCCACCAGTTGCGCAAGCACTTCGTTGACCGCGTCGAGGATGGCAGTAACGAACTCGCCGCCCCGGCCCGAGAAGCCCTGATGCATGGGTTGGCCCAATGGCAGGCGCTCGACGATGAAATTGCCTGGCTTGACACGCAGATCGCGCGGCACGTCAGCGATGATCCCCAAGCACAGCGGTGCATGAAGGTCTGCGGCGTGGGCCGGCTGACAGCATCCGCAGCAGTCGCTACGGTCATCGACGCCCGCCAGTTCAAGAACGGTCGTCAGATGGCGGCCTGGATCGGGCTCGTACCCAAACAGAACAGCAGCGGCGGCAAGCCGCGACTCGGGCGCATCACCAGACAGGGCAACGACTATCTGCGCAGCCTGCTTTACCAAGGCGCGCGATCAGCCATCCAGGCTGCGCACCGACACGACGACCGCCTCTCACGCTGGATCGTCCAGTTGCAGGCGCGCATTGGCTACCACAAGACGCTCGTCGCGGTCGCCAACAAGCACGCCCGCATTCTGTGGGCTGTGCTCGCCAAGGGCGAGCACTTCGATCCCGCATACGTGTGCGCTCGTGCCGCCGCCAAGGCAAGCGGCTGACGCTACATGCCGTTTGAACTGAACCGAACTCCACTCAAGGACGCAACAGGCAAGGATAGCGACAGGTCAGACCGGCAGCGGGCGAACTCGACCGCTCACAAGGCGCTGCACGATGTGCATTCGCCGGGAGATGAACGGAGTCCCGCTGCGCGGTTACTATCCGGGCCCGGGCGCGGCAACGACAGCGCCCAACAAG
>NZ_JALQCK010000117.1:0-1368 GCF_030464835.1 Paraburkholderia sp. WS6 | reverse complement strand
GCAATGCTCTCAACTTAAGCCCCATTCCATCAAGCGACCTTGTACGCGAGATGGAGATGGGGTTTGGCTTTTCTGGGCGGTCGTGGGTAAGAGCGCGAGGGCTGAATACGACATCGGGCTCCGTGGATGGCGGGCATGAGATCGGCGAGCCGGTTCAGGCAGCGCTCAATCCGTAGCAGGCACGCGCCGAGGATCGGCTTGAGGGCGCCCAGCGCGTACAGACGGTTTGGATGACTGGTGTGGTCGTCTTTGGCTGGATCGTCCAGGTCATTGAGTAGCGTACACAGGTTATCAGCGACGGTTTTCGCACCGAAGTCCTGCTGCAGCGCCAGGTAATCCAGGCCGGTGACAGCCTCAAGCCGCAGTCGGTGCTTCAGACGTTTGAACGCTTCCTCAATACGCCAGCGTTGATGATAGAGCGCGCCGAAAGCGCTGGCCGGATAACGTTCGCGCTCCAGCAGCGAGGTCATCAGCACACGCACGCGGCCGCTGGGCGTGACGTCCCGGATCAGGCGCACGGTGGTAGGCGTGCGCGCCAGTTCATAGTCGCGGGCATCCTCTTCGTTGGGCGCGCCCAGTGTCACGACCTGCTCGGCCTGGCCGCTGCGCGCAAACGCGCTTACACATTTCCATCCTCGGGTATCCACGCGCAGGCAGAAGTGGATCTCGCGCTGCGCCAGCGCGGCCACCATCATGTTGCCAATATAGCCGCGATCAAGCAGCAGCAGATCGGTGTGCGGCTGAAGCACATCCAGCGCTTCGAACAGCATCTGCCGCTCGGCGCCGTCGGCCGGATGGAGCGCGGCATGCAACGTCAGTTCGGGCCCCGGCAGGAACAGCGCGAACGCGTAGTGATCGGCGCGCAACGCATGGCCCTGGCGGGTCGCCACCCGCAGCCGGGTGCCGTCGGCTGCGACCGGCCTCAGGCCGTTCCAGCGCATCGAGTCAATATGGGGTTGGGCGAGTTCAATCAGACGTGCGCGGGCCCGTTCGAACAGCTCGGCCGACAGCCCCCGGCGCGCCTTGCTGAAGGCCTGTGCACTGACGCCGCGGGTACGCACGCCGCGTTCGCCGAGCTCACCAAACAGGCCATCGAGTTCGGCCTGCACGCTCGCGCACATGCCCGACATCATCAGCGCGGCCATGCGCGGCAATGTCAGTGTGCGATTGCGGGTGAATGCAGTGGGAGAAAGACGCACGCGCTCAGCGAGCGCCGGATCGAACAGGAAATCGGAGAACTCAGCCAGGAGTTGGGAGGACGCTGGTATTTGAGTTCATATCGTCGATTTATCAATCAGTTATGCGATGAAGTTTACAGGTCGAACGCCCCGTATACAAGCCCTTTCGGGCTTAAGTTGAGAGCATTGC
>NZ_JALQCK010000116.1:0-1433 GCF_030464835.1 Paraburkholderia sp. WS6 | reverse complement strand
GAGAGCTAAGCTCGAATCTGGTGTATGGGGGATCTGAGGCGGGAGATTGAAGGCGGTGGAGGTTTCAGCTGAGAATCTGATTGTCGAAGTCGGAAACCAGCAAACAACAAACCATCCACCATGAGCAAGTTTACGGAAAAAGAAGTCGTCGGTCTATCGGGAGCGGGTCTGGGTCTGGACGAGCTGGTCCGTCAGGGCGCGCGGCAGGTGATCCAGCAGGCAATCGAAGCAGAGCTGTCGGCGCTGCTGGAGCGGTTCGAGAACGTCAAGACCTTGCACGGACAGCGTGCCGTGGTGCGCAATGGCTATCTGCCGGAGCGCGAGGTGCTGACGGCGGCCGGCCCCATTGCGGTGAAGGTCCCGAAGGTTCGCGATCGATCAGGATCAGGTGTGAAGTTCAATTCATCGATTGTGCCGCCGTATGTGAGAAAGTCGCCGCGCGTGAGTGCCGCGCTGCCGTGGCTGTATCTGAAGGGCATTTCGACGGGCGATATGAGCGAGGCGCTGAGCGTGCTGCTGGGAGATGACGCCAAAGGCTTGTCGGCCAACGTCGTGAGCCGGCTGAAGGCGCAATGGGCCGATGAGCATGCCAGCTGGAGCCGGCGTGATCTGTCGAAGTCGCGCTACGTGTATTGGTGGGTCGACGGCATTCATACCGGCCTGCGTAGTGAGAACTCGGACGGCCAGTGCCTGCTGGTGATCATCGGCGTGAGGCCGGATGGGCGCAAGGAGCGCGTGGCGATCGGCGACGGGTATCGTGAGTCGAAGGCGTCCTGGCAGGAGCTACTGCTCGATCTGAAATCGCGTGGCTTGCAGGTCGGACCACTCCTGGCAGTCGGGGACGGCGCAATGGGCTTCTGGGCTGCGCTGGAAGAAGTGTTTCCGGCGACACGTGGCCAGCGCTGCTGGTTTCACAAGATGGGCAACGTGCTCAACGCGCTGCCGAAGTCGCAACAGGGGCGCGCGAAGGCAGATCTGCAGGCGATCTGGATGGCCGCGACGCGCGCCGAGGCATACGCCGCGTTCGATCGTTTCGTGACGGTCTACGCAGCGAAATATCCAAAGGCGACTGAGACGCTGAAGAAAGACCGGGAGAGTCTGCTGGCGTTTTACGACTTCCCGGCCGAGCACTGGCAGCATTTGCGCACGACGAATGCAATTGAGTCGACGTTCGCGACCGTGCGCCACCGAACGACCCGCACGCGCAACTGCGTGTCGCGACCAACCTTCCTTGGTCTGGCATTCAAGCTGATCGAGGAAGCCGAGAAAACCTGGCGCCGCATCAACGGCCCCGAACAGATCAAGCTGTTGCTGGAGGGCATTGCCTTCAGGGACGGCGAACCGGTGCAAGGCGATCAACCGGTTCAGCAGAAACTCGCCGCCTGAAGTCGAACGCTATCAAGCTGCCCATACACCACTCTTGACGTTAGCTC
>NZ_JALQCK010000115.1:0-1440 GCF_030464835.1 Paraburkholderia sp. WS6 | reverse complement strand
GCGTTCTCGAATCACCACATCGGCCGCGAATGGCGGTGTTCCGATGGTTTCTCGCTGAATTGCGCGACCGCGGTTTCGAGCGCCGGGGCGAATGGCCTTTCAATGTCGAGAAACGCGGTTACGTGACTCTCTCTCGTTTCATCGATCGCGTGCTCGCCGCAAACCCTGCCAGAGCACGTCAACTCGCCGGCGGCGACTCAGCGCGTAAGGCAGCCAGCGGCGACGGAACACGTCGACCACTTCTTGCGCCATTCGAGCGCGTCGAGTGCGACGCGCACAAACTTGACAGTCGGATGATGGTGCTGGTGCCTTCACCGCATGGCGGGACCGAGCCGCGGATGATTCACCGTCTGTGGGTCGTCGTGCTGATTGATGTAGCGTCGCGCGCTGTGCTTGGTTACCACCTGAGCTTGCGTCGGGAATGTGCAGCCGAGGACGTGCTGCGCGCCATCCGCTGTGCCCTGCAGCCTTGGGCACCACGCGAACTGCAGTTTGGCAATGAAGCCTATCTGCCAGGCGCTGGCCTACCCGCTCACCGCTTTCCTCAACTGGTCGGTGCATGCTGGAACGAGTTCAGCGTCGACGGGGCGCTTGCCAATATATGCGCACGCGTCGAAGATGTCCTGCGCGAAGTGGTGGGGGCAAGGCTCGTCAAGCCGCAGGACCCTGCGAGCTTTAGCCGCCGACGCAGCAAGGACGACCGGCCGTTTATAGAATCGTTCTTCGCACGTCTGGCCGCCGACGGTTTCCATCGACTCTCAACCACAACGGGAAGTTCGCCAGTGGCGCGACGCGGTACTGATCCTGACGCAGCGGCGCTCGCCACCCAGTTTCAGCTCGAATACGTGCAAGAGTTGCTCGACACACTCGTTGCAAACTACAACGCGACGCCACACTCCGGACTCGGATATCGGAGTCCCCTCGAACAGCTGGATCGACTTCTCGCACAAGGAATCTGGAAACCAAGGCAAGCCGACCCTGACGCTGTGCGACGCATCGTTGGCACCCGCAAGCTTTGTACGCTGCTTGGCGGAGTGAAAAATGGTCGCCGGCCCCATCTTAATTTCGCCAACGGCCGCTATTCAGCGGAGTGGCTTTGCCTGCGCACCGATCTGCTGGGCACAAACCTCTGGCTGCAGCTCGAGGATGAGGACGATGCCCGGTATGCCACCGTCTCGACGCAGCAGGGACACTTCCTGGGCGTCGTGCGGGCCGCGCCTCCATGGCACCGAACGCCGCATTCGCTGTATGTGCGTCAGGCGATCCGTTCGCTCGAAAAGCGCCGGCTGCTGCACCTGGCGACGAGCGGCGACGCCGTTGAAGCATTGATCCGGTATGCCGAAACCGCACCTTTGGCGAAGTTGCCCGCCCATCCTGCGTACCTGGAAGCAAGGCGCATTCTGCAAAAGCAGGCGGAAAGCGTAGCCGGTCAATCAATGG
>NZ_JALQCK010000114.1:0-1460 GCF_030464835.1 Paraburkholderia sp. WS6 | reverse complement strand
ATCCACGACTATGCCGCGTAAAAGGGAAGTCAGCGCTACCTCCTGAATTTCCACACTCCAGGTGCCGGACTCGAGGCGGCAGATATCCAGTGCCCCGTTAATCATCCCTTCCATCGCATCCACCTGCCTTTGCGCCATCGAGACGTCATCGACCAGCCTGGTCGATTCAATGCTCCGCTCAATGAAACTTAACTTCAGGCCGAGCGTGGTGAGCGGTTGGCGCAAGTCATGACTTATCGCAGCGATAAGCAGGCTCTTCTCTGCCTTTGCCGCTTCAGCCCGCTCTCGCGCCTCATCGAGAATGATCTCTTTAACATATGCGCGTTTCTCATTGTAAAAAACAAACCACGCGAGGAAACAATAGCCAAGTAGTTGAGCCGTATAAAAGACCAGCATTAATGGTCGGTGAATAAACAGGGCGGGGCCCACGCTAAATCCGAACGGGATAGCGCCGAGCACGAATGAACCTAAATTCGCCCGAAGACTGGGGGCGAGCAGAAGCAAGGTAAATGTATGGCTGATTAGCGTGTACTCAGGGACGGCTAACCTGGCCAACTTGACGTAGGGAGCATGGCCCGAGAATTCAGGTGGGGTCAGCCCAAAGGTACCCGCCGCCCACCAGAACGATGTCAGCGTGACCATTGCAGCCCATGCCCAGTGCATCTGCTCGATCGCGTTGACGCCAGCGTGCTTCGGGAGCGCCATGGTCTTTTTCAGTAAGTATGCTGCCATGGGAGTGGCTACCCCCCACAGTCCCAGGGGCCAGACGACGCGGAACCAAAGATAGCTATCCGACGTTTTGATCCACGAGCCATACACGCACAACAGCGAGGCTCCCACCGAAACCAGCGCGGTCCAACATAGCGCCCGACGGGACAGCGATCGCAATAACTCGCGTTTGACGAGGAGATTCTGCTCAGCACTGAGTGCTGCAACCGGTCCCACAAAAAGATTCACAAAATCAGCGAATATGCGGCGCCCGGTTGAGTGGGCCTTTTCGTCCGCTAACCTTGATGTTCCGGGCCGGGGCGTTTCGCTCGCGTCAGAATCACGTGGTGTTCGAGTACAGGACGCTATAACAGGCCTCCGGCAATCAATTGCAGCTTCGCTCCGTTGTGCTGGCTTCGTGTTTGCCTGCCCTCTCTGTCTCCCGTTATCGTTCAATGTTTTTGGCTTATGTCCCGCAAGTAAGGTCAATAACGTCTGTTCGGAAACCGGTTTCGACAAAAGCCTCATGCCACTGGCGGCGACTTTTTTGAGCACAGCTGACGAGGTGTCCCCCGACCACAGGATCGCAGGGATCGAAGCGTCGGTAGCAGCGCGGACCGCCGTAATTGCAGCAATACCGTCCTCGTTTTCCAGCCGGTAGTCGGAGAGGATGAAGTGCGGACCACTTGCCAAAGCCTCAATGCGCAACTGCTCGATGACGTCGGATGATGATTCCCCCGCCACGACATAGC
>NZ_JALQCK010000113.1:0-1468 GCF_030464835.1 Paraburkholderia sp. WS6 | reverse complement strand
GCGGCAAGCGAATCGGCGACATCCTGGAATGCCGACAGAACTGTCGACTTGTAGTGCAGAACCGTCGCATCGTAGGTATCAATCGAGGCTCTGCGTTGCGCGAACAACGCCCCACCATGGAAGAGCGGCTGGGACAGGCCCGCACCGATCGCCCAGAGCCCGCCTGCACCTGAGAGCATCGCGGGCCAGCTAAAGCCCCCGCGACCCATTGAGGCCGTCAGTGACAGGCTCGGAAAGAGTTGCGCGGTCGCAGCGCCAACGTCGGCCGCGGCGGCCTTCACGGCGGCATCAGCTGCCTGAATGTCCGGACGCGAACGCAGGAGGTCCGAAGGCACGACGACCGGCACGTGGTCGGGCAACGCCATGCTGTCGAGCTCGGGAACGGTCGGTGCGTTATCGGGCGTCCGGCCCATCAGTACCGCCAGCGCGTGGACGGCTGTGGCGCGCTGCTGGCGTAAGGCCGGAAGACTCGCCGCGATCGAATCTGCCTCCTGCGTCGAGTTGAGCGCCTGCACGTGCGAAATGGACCCGAGCGCGTACCGTTGCTGATCCTCGTTTGCAGTTTCGCTCGCCACGGCGATGAGCCGTTCGGTGAGCGCGATCTGGCGATCGAGCGCCGCCACATTGATCGCCGTGCCGACGATGTTGGCGGCGAGCGCGCGCCGGGCCGCTTCCAGTTCATATGCCTGCACATTCACGCGATCGGTAGCCGCCGCGTTGGCGTAACGCGTCGCGCCGAAGAGGTCGAACGTGTAGTGCGCTTGAATCTGCCCGGCGAAGAAGTTATAGCGGACCTCGCTTGGGCCGATGCCGGGCACGACCGGTGAACGCGCACGCTCGACCTGGGCGGCAGCGTCGACCGACGGCAGCGTGGACGAACCGATTTGCCCGCGCAGTTCTTCTTGCGCGGCGGAGAGCGTCCGCTGCGTGGCCGCAAGCGTCGGGCTGTTGCGCAATCCTTCGTCGACGAGCGCATCGAGCGCGTCGGACCGGTAAAGCCGCCACCATTGCGGAACGGCAGTCGAGCCGATATCGAATTGCTGCGCAACGCCATCCGCCACGACAGTCTTCGACGGCTGCACCTGCGCGCCGTAATGCGTGGGCGAAGGCATCACCGGGGGCTCCCCGCTGGGAGCGAACGAGCAGGCCGTCAGTGCGAGCGCCGTAGCCACGGCGATAACGGATGTCTTATAGGCAAAGTTCATGATGAAATCTCCGTATGCTCGACGACGACCGGTTGTATCCCGCGCTCGTCGCGCCGGATGCTGAAGCACGTCGCATAGAGCGCCGGCAGGAAGAAAATGGTCAGTGCCGTGGCGATCGTGATACCACCCATCAGCGCGGTCGCCATGGGCCCGAAGAAAGCTGAGCGCAAGAGCGGGATCAAGGCGAGCACGGCGGCTGCGGCCGTCAGCATGATCGGCCTGAAGCGCCTCACGGTTGCACCGATAATCGCGTCGAAGCGCCC
>NZ_JALQCK010000112.1:0-1479 GCF_030464835.1 Paraburkholderia sp. WS6 | reverse complement strand
CTAGTACAACATCCCGCAAATAGGGTTAATAATTGTCGGGCTGCAAATAAGGCTGCAGGAGCGTGACAACCAGTTGGGCCATTTCGGCGAGCGAACCTGAGCCAGGCAGAGGTTCCCATCGCCCGCTATGGCTACGAAAGGCGGCACCATAAAGATTGCGGCTGAGTTCACTCAGGCGTGCCACAACGGTCGAGTCCTGATTGTCCAGGCGTTTGATCAGCAGATGACGCCCGTAAGCCTGCGTGAGCACCTGGTCGTGGCCCAACAATTCGCGCAGTTGACGCTGCAGTTCGCTTGCATGATGTTTCGCGGATAAGGCAGGCATGACCGCTCCGGGTTCAGGATGCGCCAGTTTGCAACGGGTAGCCGCGGAAAGTCCATCTGAAGGGACGTGCCGTCTGGTTGCGCTCGCGGATGAACTGCTCTGTACGCTCGCGAAGATGCACCGTGCTGGTGTGGCTGGCGTGACGCAGCACACGGCGCGTATAGAGCCCAAACCACAGTTCGATCTGGTTCACCCAGCTCGCGTGCAAAGGGGTGAAATGGAAATGAAACCGTCCATCGTGCCGCGCATTGAATGCCTGCCACACGGCCTGGGCGCGATGCGTGTTCAGATTATCCCAGATCACATGCACCTGCTTGCCCGGATACGCGGCTGCCACACTGTCCATGAAAGTCACCAGGTCGTCCTGGGTCCGCCGGTCGCGACAGCTTCCCAGTACCCGTCCGGTATGAACATCCAGCGCAGCAATCAGCGACTGGGTACCGTGACGGATGTATTCAAATTCCCGGCGGCGCAACCGTCCGGCTGCCGGAGCGCGCCCTGGATGCTTGCGCTCAATGGCCTGAATGCCGGTCTTCTCGTCAATACTCAGTACCACCGCATTCTTCGGCGCCTTGCGGTACAGCCTGCAGATCACGTTGACCTTCTCGCGAAACGCCGGATCCGGACTATGCAGCCACTGTTGCACCCGATGCGGGCGAACGTCGCCAGCCTGCAGGATGCGCTGCACATGGCTGCGACTGATCTGTTCGACGATCCCTCGCTCGACTGCACGCGTCACAATCTCATCAAGCGTCGGCGTGGCCCGACCTTGCGCTTCCTGCACTTCACACGCCAGTGCGATCAGTTGCAGCCGCGTCTCCTGCGTGATGCGCGGCGGACGTCCACTGCGCTCTGCCTCCCGAATCCCCTGCGCGCCTTGCCGCGCAATGCGCTGGCGCCACTGGCTGACGGTCTGCACCGACACGCCCAGTTCCTGTGAGATCGCCGCGCTCGTGTAGCCCTCGTGAGCCATTAACGCGATGCGTGCCCGTGTCACATCGCGCTGTGAAGCCGTCGTGCGTCGGATTAGCGACTGCAGCTCCTGTCTTTCCTTTCTGGCCAGCTTCACTGGCGTTGCATGGCGTCCTCGACTCATACCGCCAGGATAAACCATGCAATCAATTATTAAAAGTAATTGCGGGATGTTGTACTAG
>NZ_JALQCK010000111.1:0-1486 GCF_030464835.1 Paraburkholderia sp. WS6 | reverse complement strand
TAGTCGGTCCTGAACAATCTGTTTTGCCGGCCACCGGCGTTACGGCAATGGGACTGCGGTAACGCAGCGGTTGAGCAAAGCAGCGAGAACGAAGACGCAAAAAAGCCGCAGCTCCCTCAGGATCATCCGGAGGTTGTGGCCGGCGCCGCACAGTACCGCGTGCATCGCGTCGCCCAGTGCGCCTTTGAGCCAGTTTCGATCGAGTTTTCCGTCTGTCTTCATGTGGCCGATGGCTGGCTCGATTGCACTTCGCCGTCTGATCATTGCGCGTAGTCCGCGTGTGATACCTCGACGCAACCCCGGGTGGTAGATCTTCACGCCGTCGACGGCGACACCCTTGTAGCCGCGGTCGACGATGGCGACCTCTGGCGTGGCGTCGCACAGGATTGCCGCCTGCTCCAGCGCTTCAGCCAGCGTGTGACCGTCGTATGGATTGCCAGGCATCGAGCGCATGCCAACGACCAGGCCTTCCTTGTGGGTCGTCGTGATCGACACCTTTACGCCGAATTCGTAGGGTGTACGGGCTTTGCCCTTCGCCAGACATTCAACTTCCGGTGCGTGCAGCGCATACAGCTTGTTTTTGTCCTTCGGCTTCTGCGACAGAATCCGCTTCGTGCGGCCAATCAACTCCATTAATGCAGCACGGCCTGGGTCTGCCACCTGGGCGACCTGCCGCTCCACATCGCGCATCACCCGTCCAACGCGTGAACGCAGCGTGCGCAGTGCTTTCCTCATGCGCTTGTACTGCTTCGCGTGAGCGTAGCGGCCGATCTGTAGTCCCAGACGCGGCGCCTCACGGTTGTAGTTCTGCCGCAGCTTCAGGCCATGTCGTGCCGCGGCCTTCACCAGATGTTCGCGACACCGCTCGAGCAATCGCGAATCGGTTGGATGGGCAATCGCCTTCTCCATCACCGTCGTGTCGACAATCACGCGCTTCACGCTCGAGGCCTTGATCACACCGGCACGCTTTGCTGCTTCGATCGTCTCGGCCAGCAGCTCTTCAACGCCGGCTTCGCCCAGTCGCTTCCTCCAGCGCGTCAGGCTCGACGGGTCAATCGGCGGCTCCGTCTGCAGGTACGTCTCGCCCGTAAAGACCTGCCAGTACGGGTTTTCAACCCATTGCCAGACGACCTCTTCGTCAGACAGATCGAACGCGTGCTGCAAATACAGCAGTCCCGCAATCAGCCGCGGCGAACTCGCCGGTCGACCTTTGCCTGACGCGAAGCTCTCGCTCATCGACGCGCCCAGCCGCTCCCAGTTGATCAGGTCGGCCAAACGTATCAACGGATGCTTCAGGTTGATCTGCTCGCGCAACGGTTGCCGGAAGAAATCTCCCTCCGCCACAGGCGTCTTTGGACCCATCTGCACCTCGCCGAAAAATGCAGGATTCTCACGTTAATGTGCCAGGTTCCTGCAAATCTCACAACACCATTTCGGCCTCAAAGCTCCGTTGCACGCGCCCCTCCGAGATATTCAGGACCGACTA
>NZ_JALQCK010000110.1:0-1509 GCF_030464835.1 Paraburkholderia sp. WS6 | reverse complement strand
GTGCTTATGCTTGTCCACTTTGCAGCCCTTAACAAAAGTGCCTAACACCCTCTAGGTCCCTGTTTCCTGGCGCGATGCACACCGCGGCTAGCCAAAGTGTCGAGCCCTACCTCACTGCGCTCGCACTACCGAATGCGAGGAAGCTGCTCGACCTGATAGACAAAGACCTTCTGTCCGTGAGCAAGGGCAGATTGGTGGATATCATCGCACCACCGGATAGATCGGCACCATGGTGTGTGAATTGGGGTGAGGGATTCCAAAACTTCGATGCGATAGTCGTTGCCGCCGGATTTCATACGCCACGCCTTGTCAGAGACGAAGCGGGTCAGATGGAAATTGAAATACACGGCTCGCGCGAGAAAGAGACCGTGGACCTATCGCACCGGTTGACCACCGAGCCGACCCGGCCAGCCGAACAGGGCAGCCTCTGGTTTGTCGGACCGCTTGCTCATTCGCGCGTACCGATATCGAGCGCCCTGTTTGTCACTGCGTCTGTGGCCGCGCAAGTGACGGCGAATCTCGAATCCCACCGTGCCGCCACGGCACTCGACGAATGCTGCCCTTTAGACGCAGCCATGTACTGATACATAGCCGACCTTCGCATCGATCTCAGTACCAATAGATAGCCAACGATGGTCCTTCGCGTACTCTCTGCGCCGATCGTCGAATCTGCTGTACTGGAAAGCGTCGTGTTGAATAATTCAATGAGCTGGGCAGCAGACTGCTGAGAACCAATCGATGCTTGAACGGCCGCTATATTTTCCGAAACGGCCTTTTGAAGCGGTGCGCGGCAGCGCGGCTGCTTCAAACAGAGTAGGACCTTCGGTATTTTTGGGCAGATTTCTCTGCGGCGTCGTTTGGATGCGCGGCGGCAATCTGCATGACTGTGTGGAAACTGTTGGAGCTTTGCGATGCGTGAAATTAGAATCTTTGAGTTGGATCAAGCTGACGTTCCAACGCGCCTGCCGATTGGCTGCCCATCGAGGGTGAGCGCAATGCGCGAGAGGCTGTGGGTTACCGTGGAAGGACAAACGGATGACTATTGGCTGGCAGAAGGCGAATCTCTTGAATTGCCTCCATATGCTGTCGTATGGATCAGCGCCGAACATGATGGAGGGCGGCTTTCAATTACGTCCTGCAACACTGGCTCAGTGGCCAGCGCGCGCGCGAGGATGGACGTGCTTGTGCTCTGGCTCGCGCGATGCGCAGTCGCAGCAGTGCGTTCGGCGCTGCGCCCATCACCATGAAAGGCTTCTACACTTCTACGCCGAGCAACACCGTCGGCACTTTTGCGTCGTCGCGGAAATCGAAACGCGATTGATCCCGAGAAGTTCCGTCCGGCGTTCGATGCGTTACAGACAAGGCATCCGCTGTTGTCTGTGTGTGTCGAGGACGACATCGAACATGGCCGGGGCATTTACCGGTCCGACCGAAGACGTGACCGGCCGGTATGACCGATGGGACTAAACCGCTCGCGCGGTAAGGGGCTCCGGCACAACTCTGGCGGCG
>NZ_JALQCK010000010.1:0-246866 GCF_030464835.1 Paraburkholderia sp. WS6 | reverse complement strand
TACAGGTCGAACGCCCCGTATACAAGCCCTTTCGGGCTTAAGTTGAGAGCATTGCTGTGCGGGGCGGCACCTACTTCTCTTTGCCGGCTGCAAAGAGAAGTAAGCAAGAGAAAGCAGCTCAAACCGCTACTGCTAAGTGGGAACCGTGGCCTGCAAGTGGCAGTGGCTCCGTGGAATCCGGGCCCTCGCACATTCGGCGCTAGTGACAAAGGGCTCATCAGCTCCCACTCCGCACTGCGTGCGTCGCGGATGGGTCTGCCTGGGAAACCAGGGGCTTCGGTTTTGCGCCCCGGGGAACCATCGGCTTCGCCTCGGCGGCGCTGGGCGCGCCGAGGCGGTAGTTCAGTCTCGTTTCTTCAGGTGCGGTGCTTCCTGTTTTATAGCCTGAACTTTCCGACCATCTGCTTCAGGCCGCGAGCCTGATCGTCCAGGGATCTGGCGGCCGCTGTGGCCTGTTCCACCAGTGCGGCGTTCTGCTGCGTGCCGGAATCCATCTGCGTTACCGCGAGATTGATCTCTTCAATTCCCGCGCTCTGTTCCGATGATGCCGCCGAAATCTCGCCCATGATGTCGGTTACGCGCTTCACCGCCTTCACCACTTCATCCATCGTTTGTCCGGCATCCTGCGCCAGCGTCGAGCCGTTGCTCACTCGCTCCACCGACGTGCTGATCAAACCCTTGATCTCCTTGGCGGCAGCCGCGCTGCGCTGAGCAAGGTTGCGCACTTCGGCGGCGACTACCGAAAATCCTCGGCCTTCCTCGCCGGCTCGTGCTGCTTCCACCGCCGCGTTCAACGCGAGAATGTTGGTCTGGAATGCAATCCCCTCAATCACGCCAATGATGTCGCCAATGCTCCGCGCGCTGTCGTTGATCTCGTTCATCGTCGCCACCACGCGGCTTACTACGTCGCCGCCCTTCTCCGCAATTTCCGAGGCGTTGTTGGCCAGCGTGCTCGCCTGCTTCGCGTTGTCGGCGTTCTGACGAACCGTCGAAGTCAACTGTTCCATGCTGCTCGCGGTTCGCTCGAGCGCCATCGCCTGTTGCTCGGTGCGTTGCGACAAGTCCAGGTTGCCCATCGAGATTTCGCCCGATGCGGTTGCGATCGCGTCCGCGCTGGACGCGATGTCGGAGACCGTCGTCGCAAGGCCGCTTTGCATGTCGTGCAGCGCGTACAGCATGCTCGACTTGTCCTTGCGGCCCAATGCGATCTGGTTCGACAGGTCGCCCGCGGCAATCCGGCTGGCAATTTCCTTTGCGTACGCAGGCTCGCCGCCGAGTTGGCCGGCGAGGCGTCGGACTACCCACTCGCTAATGCCGAACGCCAGTGCGATCAGCGCGACCGTCATCGCAGCGAGCATCACGAACGACGAATGGAAGATGAAACCCGATGCCTCGATGGTTGCCTTTGCGGCTGTGCCGCGCTGGGCAACGAGTTCGTCGACGAGTTTTTCGAGCTTGCCGGTCTCGACCAGCAACGAGACGTCCTGGGTGCCGACCTGCCAGTTCATCTGCGAAAGATCGAGCGGCTGCGCTTTTACGAGGGTCACGAAGTCGCGCAAGTGGCCGCTCCACACCGCGACGGCAGCAGCGAATTTCTTTTGCTGGTCGACGGCTTTTGCGTCGGATGTGTCGACGTACTGTTGCAGCGTGCCGAGCTCCCTGGCGAGGCCGCTCAATCCCTTGTCGATGTCGGCGCCGAGATCGTCGCGCTCCTTGGCGGTGGTCGCGGTCAGCAGCATCTTTTGCGCGCGGCTTGCGCGCAGCATGTGGCCACGCGCCTCTTCGGCAGCGCGGCTCGCGACGTGGCCCTGGTCGTAGATCGATTGTGCGGAAGCATTCAGGCGGCTGATCTGGGTCAGCGAAAACACGCCGATCGCGAGCGTGCCGATCAGCAGCACGGCAAACGCCAGCCGCAACGTCGCCTTCACCGACAAGCCCTTGAGCCCCACGGCCCGCGAGCGGCTGCCCTGGCCACTCGATGGCGACGGCTTGCCCGCCGCTTCCCCTTCCGGTACGAACCCCGCGCCCGTCTGGCCGCCCACCGAAACTGCTTTCATATTTCTCGTCCCCACGTTTCGAACTGCCGGAAAGGTCGGTTCCGGCATTAATACTTATCTCTCCGGGTCTACGGCATAAACGTCTGCGATCTTTAACGTCGCTTGTCTGATGCCGACTGCCGCGCCCGGTCCTCGACGCGTCGCTTTGTAAGCTCCGCGCCCGCGATCGTTTTATACATGGCCAAAAATCCCCGAATCGCATTTATCAGACGACGTGCCAACCACACGTCACCATGCGCAACACGCTTGACACAGGCACCGCCGCGGTGCATCGCGGTTGGGGCTTCGGCACATCCATGACGCATGGAATGCGCAATTCGTGTCCGATTCTCGACAAAACTTGTCCTTACAATTCGCGTGAGCCACATTAAACTTAGACAAATAGCTGACAACGCCCGGCGCCGCGTCGAAATGCTGCGGCAACCCGGCAGGTCACGCACAGGCATGCGAACGCCGGAAATCGCGACGCGCCGGCGGCCTGAAATCATGACCGCACACCCTTTCTCCTCTCTCATCTAGCGTATGGAAACGAGCCTCGATAAAAGCGCCCTCGCCGGCGCCTCAGCCTCCCTCGCGGGTTCTGCCAACCCCGCTGGCGCACAGCCGGCCGCCAAGGTCCAGCGCACGGTCTACTCCGTGCTGGGTGCGATCAGCTTTTCGCACCTGCTCAACGACATGATCCAGTCGTTGATCCTGGCGATCTACCCGATGCTGAAAGACAACTTTTCGCTGTCGTTCGGGCAGATCGGCCTGATTACGCTGACCTATCAGATCACCGCGTCGCTGCTGCAGCCGCTGGTCGGCAGCTATACCGACAAGCATCCGAAGCCCTATTCGCTGCCGGTCGGCATGGGCTTCACGCTCGCCGGCCTGCTGCTGATGTCGGTCGCGCCGAGTTTCGGCGTGCTGCTGGTCGCGGCGGCGCTGGTCGGCTGCGGCTCGTCGGTGTTCCATCCGGAATCGTCGCGGGTGGCGCGCATGGCCTCGGGCGGCCGCCACGGTCTGGCGCAGTCGCTGTTCCAGGTGGGCGGCAATGCGGGTTCGTCGCTCGGGCCGTTGCTCGCCGCGTTGATCGTGATTCCGCATGGCCAGCGCAGCATCGCGTGGTTCTCGGTGGCGGCGCTGGTCGCGATCGTCGTGCTCACGCAGATCGGCCGCTGGTACAAGCAGCATCCCGCCGTGAAGAAGGCGCGCAGCCAGACCGGTCACGCGACCCTGTCGCGCAACCAGGTCATGTTCGCGATGGGCGTGCTGATGCTGCTGGTGTTCTCGAAGTACTTCTACCTCGCCAGCATCAACAGCTACTTCACGTTCTATCTGATCGACAAGTTCCACCTGCCGGTGCAGGCCGCCCAGGTCCACCTGTTCGTGTTCCTCGCGGCGGTTGCGGCAGGCACGGTGATCGGTGGTCCGATCGGCGACCGGATCGGCCGCAAGTATGTGATCTGGGTATCGATCCTCGGCGTCGCGCCGTTCACGCTGCTGCTGCCGTACGCCAACCTGTTCTGGACCGGCGTGCTGACGGTGATCATCGGTATCGTGCTGGCTTCGGCGTTCTCGGCGATCCTCGTCTATGCGCAGGAACTGATCCCCGGCAAGGTGGGGATGATCGCGGGCCTCTTCTTCGGTTTCGCGTTCGGCATGGGCGGGATTGGCGCTGCCGTGCTCGGACAGTTGGCCGACGCCACCAGCATCGCCTATGTGTATAAGGTCTGCTCGTTCCTGCCGCTGATCGGCCTGTTGACGGTGTTTCTGCCGGATGTCGAAGGCAAACGCGCGAAAGCGTGACGGAGCCGCTTGCGGTTGCATGAAGAAAAAGGCGCTACGGCGCCTTTTTCCGTTGGGCCGCGCCCTCATGGTGAACCCGCGTTGTCCGCAAGGCGACGCCTGCTCTATGCTTGTGCGGATGTACGGCCTGCCCTCCCGCCGCGCCTCGCAGCCGTACGACTCGACATCCGTTCACTCACGCAGCAGAAGGATCGCCGCCGATGACCACCTACCGCGACTTCCACCGCCGTTCGATCGAGCAGCCCGAGGAATTCTGGCGTGAAGAGGCGCAGCGGATTCATTGGCAAACGCCGTTCGATACGGTGCTCGACCGCTCGAATCCGCCGTTCGCGCGCTGGTTCGTCGGCGGGCGCACGAACCTGTGCCATAACGCGGTGGACCGGCATATGGCCGAGCGCCCGCAGCAGAACGCGCTGGTGTACGTGTCGACGGAAACCGGCATCGAGCGGCGCTACACCTACGCCGATCTGTACGCCGAAATCAACCGGATGGCCGCGGTGATGCGCTCGCTGGGCGTGAAGCGCGGCGACGTCGTGCTGCTCTATCTGCCGATGATCCCCGAAGCGCTGTTCGCGATGCTCGCGTGCGCGCGGCTCGGCGCGATTCACTCGGTGGTGTTCGGCGGCTTCGCGGCCCCCAATCTGGCGGCCCGTATCGACGATGCGAAACCTGTGCTGATCGTCACCGCCGACGCCGGCGCGCGTGGCGGCAAAGTGATCGACTACACGCCGCTGATGGACGAAGCACTTGCGCGTGCGGCCCACAAGACACCGCACGTGCTGTTGATCGACCGGCAACTCGCACCCGAGCGCCTGAACGCGAGCTACCTCGTCGCCTACGAGCCGCTGCGCGAGAAATTTTTCGACGCCCACGTGCCGTGCGAATGGCTCGAGTCGAACGAACCTTCGTATGTGCTGTACACCTCGGGCACCACCGGCAAGCCGAAGGGCGTGCAACGCGATGTCGGCGGCTATGCTGTGGCGCTGGCGGCATCGATGGAACACATCTTTCAGGGCAAGCCCGGCGATACGATGTTCACCGCGTCGGACGTGGGCTGGGTAGTCGGCCATAGCTACATCGTCTATGCACCGCTGATCGCGGGCCTCACTACCGTGATGTACGAAGGCACGCCGATTCGTCCGGACGGCGGCATCTGGTGGCGCCTCGTCGAACAGCACAAGATCAATCTGATGTTCACGGCGCCGACTGCGTTGCGCGTGCTGAAAAAGCAGGACCCGGCGTTGCTGAAAAAATCCGATCTCTCGAGCCTGCGCGCGCTGTTCCTCGCCGGCGAGCCGCTCGACGAACCGACCGCCGCATGGATCACAAACGCACTCGGCAAGCCCGTGATCGACAACTACTGGCAGACCGAAACCGGCTGGCCGATGCTGGCGATTCCGCGCGGCGTCGAAGCGCTGCCTACCAAGCTCGGCTCGCCGGGCGTGCCGTCGGCCGGCTTCAATCTGACCTTGCGTAACGAACTGACGGGCGAGCCCTGCACGCCCGGCGAAAAAGGCGTGCTCACGCTGGGCTATCCGCTGCCGCCCGGCTGCATGTCGACGGTGTGGGGCGACGACAAGCGTTTTGTCAGCACGTACTGGTCGAGCATTCCGAATCAGCAGGCCTACTCGACCTTCGACTGGGGCATTCAGGATGAAGACGGATACGTGACGATCCTCGGCCGCACCGATGACGTGATCAACGTCGCCGGTCATCGGCTCGGCACACGCGAGATCGAGGAAGCGTTGTCGAGCCACGCGGCGGTCGCGGAAGTCGCGGTGGTCGGCGTGACGGATGCGCTGAAGGGTCAGACGGCGATGGCCTTCGTGGTGCTGCGCGACGCGCAAGCCTATGCGGGAGAAAAGGCACGAGCGAAGCTGGAAGCCGAACTCACCGCGACGGTCGACCGCCAACTCGGCGCGATTGCGCGGCCGGCGCGCGTGGTGGTGGTGTCGATGCTGCCGAAGACGCGCTCGGGTAAGCTGCTGCGCCGTGCGATTGCGGCGCTCGCCGAGGGACGCGAACCGGGCGATCTGCCGACGATCGAGGATCCGGCGGCTTTGCAGCAGGTGCGGGAGGCGCTGGGTTAAGGATTACGCCGCGCTACGTGCCGCTAAAAACCGCGTCAGGATCGCGTTCGAATACGTCCCCGCGATCTCCGTCAGAAACGACACGAACGATTGCGGCGCGTGATCGTCGGCGGCGTCGGAGATGGTGCGCACCACCGCGCAAGGCACGCCGTACTCGTAACAGACCTGCGCGATCGCCGCGCCTTCCATCTCCACCGCAAGCGCATCCGGCAGCGCATCGCGCAAGGCCTTGACGCCCGTTGCACTCGCCACGAACTGATCGCCACTGATAATCAGGCCACGATGCACGCGCGGCTCGCGTGTGCCGAAGCGCGCCGCCGCAGCAGCCCCCTCTTCCGCGACAAAACGCTCGCATGCCGCAGCCAGTTGATCGGCAAGCGCCGCATCGGCTGCGAAGCGCGACACGCCGAGCAACGGCACCTCGAAGCGCGGAAACAACGGCGACGCGTCGAGATCGTGCTGCATCAGCCCGTTGGCGACGACGATATCACCGACCCGCACCTCAGTCCCCACGCCACCCGCAACGCCGGTGAACACAACCGCTTCGACATCGAACGCATGGATCAAAGCGCTGACCGTAGCCGCCGCCGCGACCTTGCCGACGCGCGCCAGTGTCACGACGCAAGGCGCGCCGTGCATGGTGCCGAGGTGATAGTCACGCTGACCGTGAGTAATGATGCGCACGCCGGATTCGGCGCGCATCGCTTCGATCAGATCGCCAAGTTCCTGCGGCAACGCCGCCAGAATGCCAAGCGGACGATGCGAGACCGTTGCGCCGCTGTGGTTTGGATTCATGCCGCCCGTGCTCATTCAACCGCCTGCAATTTAGCGACCGCAAGCGCCAGCCACTTTTCGCCGTGCCGCTTGAATTTGACTTGGGCCTTGGCATCCGTGCCACCGCCTTCCAGCGCCGTAATCGTGCCTTCCCCGAACTTGGTATGGAACACTTGCTGGCCGACGCGGAAACCCGTTTCAGCAGCGCGTTGTTCGTTCGCAAAGGCCGGCAACGGCGCCGGCGTCGACGACACGGCGCCCGTGTAACCCGGCCGCGCGAACCAGTCGCGACCATAACCGGCGTTATCCGAACGCCCGCCCCACCGCGCCCCCGCCTCGACCTTCGGCGTGAGCCACTTGAGGGTTTCCTGCGGCAGTTCGTCGAAGAAGCGCGAGCGGATGTTGTAGCGCGTCTGGCCGTGCAGCATCCGGCTCTGCGCGAACGACAGATACAAACGCTCCTTGGCCCGCGTGATCGCCACATACATCAGACGACGCTCTTCTTCGAGGCCGTCCGACTCCATCGCGCTGTTTTCATGCGGGAACAGCCCTTCTTCGAGCCCGGTGATAAACACCGCCGTGAACTCGAGACCCTTGGCCGCGTGCACCGTCATCAACTGCACGGCTTCCTGACCGGCTTGCGCCTGGTTGTCGCCCGCTTCCAGCGACGCGTGCGACAGGAAACCGGCGAGCGGCGTCATCGTGTCCGGGTTTTGCGCCGGATCGGCGATGCCGGGCGCGTCCAGCACGACGGTATTCGGATCATCCGTGGCGACGGCCAACTCAGGCGCCGTGGTCGCGCCCGGGCGCAGCGGAATCGAGCGCGCCGGCGTATCCATGCCGTAGCCTTCTTCGCTGACAAAAGCAGCGGCCGCGTTGACCAGTTCCTGCAAGTTCTCCAGCCGGTCCTGGCCTTCGCGTTCGTTCTGATAGAACTCCGTGAGACCGCTCGTGCGGACCACGTATTCGACCGTTTCCGGCAGGCTCATCTGCTGCGTTTCCGCGCGCATCTTGCCGATCAGGTTTGCGAAACTCGCGAGGCTCGACCCCGCCTTACCCGCGACATACGGAATCGCCGCGGCCATCGAGCAGTTGTACAGACGCGCCGCGTCGGCAAGTTGCTCGATCGAGCGCGCGCCGATGCCGCGCGTGGGGAAATTGACCACGCGGGCGAACGCGGTGTCGTCGTTCGGATTGTCGATCAGGCGCAGATAGGCGAGCGCGTGTTTGACTTCCTGGCGCTCGAAAAAGCGCAGACCGCCGTACACGCGATACGCGATGCCCGCATTGACCAGCGTGTGTTCGATCGTGCGCGACTGCGCGTTGCTCCGATACAGGATGGCGACTTCGCTGCGCGACGTGCCGGTGCTGATCAGCGCCTTGATTTCCTCGACGATCCAGCCGGCTTCCTGCGTATCGGTGGCGGACTCGTAGACGCGCACCGGTTCGCCGTGACCCGCGTCGGTGCGCAGATTCTTGCCCAGACGCCGCGAGTTATTGGCGATCAGTTGATTGGCCGCGTCGAGAATATGACCGTGCGAGCGGTAGTTCTGCTCCAGCTTGATCATGTGCCGGACGTTGAACTCGTGTTCGAAGTCGCGCATGTTGCCGACGTTCGCACCACGGAACGCGTAGATCGACTGATCGTCGTCGCCGACGGCGAAGATCGAGTTGGTCTGCCCGGCCAGCAACTTCAGCCACGCGTATTGCAGCTTGTTGGTGTCCTGGAACTCGTCGACGAGAATGTGCCTGAAGCGCGCCTGATAGTGGGCGCGCAGCGGCGGATTGTGCGCGAGCAGTTCGAAGCAGCGCAGCAGCAGTTCCGGGAAGTCGACGACGCCTTCGCGCTGGCATTGCTGGTCGTAGGCTTCGTAGAGTTCGACGAATTTGCGGTTGAAGTTGTCGGTGGCGTCGACGTCTTTCGGGCGCAGGCCTTGTTCTTTGGAATTGTTGATGAAGTACTGGAGATTTTTCGCCGGGTACTTTTCATCGTCGATGTTGAGGCCCTTCATCAGACGCTTGATCGCGGAGAGCTGGTCCGCGGTATCGAGGATCTGGAAGGTGGCGGGCAGGCCCGCGTCGCGATGGTGCGCGCGGAGCATACGGTTACAGAGGCCGTGGAAGGTACCGATCCACATGCCACGGGTGTCGATCGGCAGGAGAGCCGAAAGACGCGACATCATTTCGCGGGCGGCCTTATTGGTGAAGGTCACCGCCAGGATGGTGGCGGGCGACGCCAGACCGTGCTGGATCAGCCACGCGATGCGCGTGATGAGGACGCGGGTTTTGCCGCTGCCCGCGCCTGCAAGGATGAGCGCTGGCTCGTTGGGGAGCGTGACGGCGGCGTGTTGTTCGGGGTTTAGATTGGCTAGCAGATCGGGCATTTTTTGGGAGGACGGCGAGGGCGTTCGACATTATATGCCCCTCCGGGGGTTAGGTTTTTTTGGGGTTTTTTGCCTTTTGCGGCGGCATTGTCAGGGTTCTTGGGGCTTTGGCCTTTCCTTCGTCTATTGCCTGCGCGGAGCTTGTTGTCTGTTTGCCTGGCGCTTTGGCCTTTCCTTGATTTGCTAGTGGTCTATTAGTGCCGCCCCGCACAGGGGCAACGCTAATAGACCACTAACAATGCAAGGAAAGGCACGAAAGCCAGAACAAGGAAAGGCCAAAGCCCTAAGAAAACTGACAAAAGCGCCGCGCAGGCAAAAACCACCCCTAAATCCTCTCACCGGCAGCGCCGCTTATAATCGAGCATTCTTTGCATCCACCAGCAGACGGACAGAAATGAGCGAGACCCCGAGCGACCCCACCTCCACACTTGCTAAAAGCTTCGAGCCCCACACCATCGAGGCCCACTGGGGCCCCGAATGGGAAAAGCGCGCCTACGCGGCGCCCACCTTCGACGAAAACAAGAAAGACTTCTCGATCCAGTTGCCGCCACCGAACGTCACCGGCACCCTGCATATGGGCCATGCGTTCAACCAGACGATCATGGACGGCCTCACCCGCTATCACCGTATGCTCGGTGAAAACACCCTCTGGGTGCCGGGCACGGACCACGCAGGCATCGCCACGCAAATCGTCGTCGAACGGCAACTGGATGCGAAAGGCGTCTCCCGTCATGACCTCGGCCGCGAAAAATTCACCGAACGCGTCTGGGAATGGAAGCAGGAATCCGGCTCGACCATCACGAATCAGGTGCGCCGCCTCGGCGCGTCGATCGACTGGTCGCGCGAATACTTCACGATGGACGACAAAATGTCGGCCGCCGTGCGCGACGTGTTCGTACGCCTGTATGAACAAGGCCTGATCTACCGCGGCAAGCGCCTCGTGAACTGGGATCCGGTGCTGCTCACCGCCGTCTCCGATCTCGAAGTGGTCAGCGAAGAAGAAAACGGCCACCTCTGGCACATCCAGTATCCGCTCACGGACGGCTCGGGCCATCTGACGGTCGCCACCACGCGCCCGGAAACCATGCTCGGCGATACCGCGGTGATGGTCCATCCGGAAGACGAACGCTATGCGCACCTGATCGGCAAAACGGTCACGCTGCCGCTCTCCGGCCGCGAAGTCCCGATCATCGCCGACGACTACGTCGACCGCGAATTCGGCACCGGCGTGGTCAAGGTCACGCCCGCACACGATTTCAACGACTATCAGGTCGGCCTGCGCCACAAGCTGCCGATGATCGAGATCCTCACGCTCGACGCGAAAATCAACGACAACGCGCCGGAAACCTACCGCGGTCTGGACCGTTTCGAAGCCCGCAAGCAGGTGGTGATGGATCTCGAAGCGCTCGGCGCACTCGAATCGGTCAAGCCGCACAAGCTGATGGTGCCGCGCGGCGACCGCACGGGCGTCGTGATCGAGCCGATGCTGACGGACCAATGGTTCGTCGCCATGAGCAAGCCGGCGCCGGAAGGCACCTTCAATCCGGGCAAGTCGATCGCCGAAACGGCGCTCGACGTGGTTCGCAGCGGTGAAATCAAGTTCGTGCCGGAAAACTGGTCCACCACGTATTACCAGTGGCTCGAAAACATCCAGGACTGGTGTATCTCGCGCCAACTCTGGTGGGGCCATCAGATCCCGGCGTGGTACGGCGAAAACGGTGAAATCTTCGTCGCCAACACCGAAGAAGGCGCGCGCGAGAAGGCCGCAGAAGCCGGTTACACGGGCCCGCTCAAGCGCGACGATGATGTGCTCGATACGTGGTTCTCGTCGGCGCTGGTGCCGTTCTCGTCGCTCGGCTGGCCTGCCGAGACGCCGGAGCTGAAGCACTTCATGCCCTCGTCGGTGCTGGTCACCGGTTTCGACATCATCTTCTTCTGGGTCGCGCGCATGGTCATGATGACCACGCACTTCACCGGTAAGGTGCCGTTCGACACGGTCTACGTGCACGGTCTCGTGCGCGACGCCGAAGGCCAGAAAATGTCGAAGAGCAAGGGCAATACGCTCGACCCGATCGATATCGTCGACGGCATCGACCTGGACGCGCTGGTCGCCAAGCGCACCACCGGTCTGATGAATCCGAAGCAGGCTGCGTCGATCGAAAAGAAAACCCGCAAGGAATTCCCGGACGGCATTCCGGCGTTCGGCACCGACGCGCTGCGCTTCACGATGGCGTCGATGGCCACGCTCGGCCGCAACGTCAACTTCGATCTCGCGCGCTGCGAAGGCTATCGCAACTTCTGCAACAAGCTGTGGAATGCCACCCGCTTTGTGCTGATGAATTGCGAAGGCCACGATTGCGGTTTCGGCAAGCCGGAGCAATGCGGCGAATGCGGTCCGGACGGCCACCTGAATTTTTCGGCGGCCGACCGCTGGATCGTTTCGCGTCTACAACGTGTGGAAGCGGAAATCGCCAAGGGTTTCGCCGACTATCGTTTTGACAATGTGGCCAACGCCCTATACAAGTTCGTATGGGACGAATACTGTGACTGGTATCTCGAACTCGCCAAGGTTCAGATCCAGACGGGTCAGCCGAACCAGCAGCGCGCAACGCGCCGCACGCTGCTGCGCGTACTCGAGACGGTGTTGCGCCTCGCGCATCCGGTGATTCCGTTCATCACTGAAGCGCTGTGGCAAAAAGTTGCACCGTTGGCCGGACGTTATCCCGAAGGCAAAGCCGAGGGCGAAGCGTCCATCATGGTGCAGCCCTACCCCGTTGCGGAGCCGTCGAAGATCGACGAAGACGCGGAGCAATGGGCGGCCGACCTGAAAGCAGTGATCGATGCGTGCCGGAATCTGCGTGGCGAGATGAATCTGTCGCCGGCGGTCAAGGTGCCGTTGCTCGCTACCGGCAACGCGGAGCGCCTCGCAACCTTCGCTCCGTACGCTCAGGCATTGGCTCGTTTGTCGGAGGTGCAGATCATTGCCGACGAGGCAACGCTGGACGCGCAGGCAGATGGCGCGCCAATTGCTATCGTAGGGAATGACAAGCTCGTGCTGAAGGTGGAAATCGACGTTGCCGTCGAGCGCGAGCGTCTGTCGAAGGAAATTGCGCGGCTTGGCACGGAAGTCATCAAGTGCAATGCCAAATTGCAGAATGAAAGCTTTGTGGCAAAGGCGCCACCGGCAGTCGTTGAGCAGGAGCAGAAAAGGCTGGCAGAATTCGAAACCACTATCGGCAAGCTGAAAGCCCAATTGGCGCGTTTGCCGGCCTGATCGACGCGCCTTGTCCGCCCCGTTGCGGGCTGACAGGGCACAAAGCTAAACCAGAGGATTCAGGGTAATCACATGCTAAAAGTTACAAAAGCGGTTTTTCCGGTAGCAGGTCTTGGCACCCGGTTCCTCCCTGCCACGAAGGCAAGCCCGAAGGAGATGCTGCCGATCGTCGACAAGCCGCTGATTCAATACGCGGTGGAAGAGGCAATGGCGGCCGGCATCACCGAAATGATCTTTGTGACGGGCCGCAGCAAGCGTGCGATCGAGGACCATTTCGATAAGTCATACGAAATCGAGGCCGAACTCCAGGCGCGTGGCAAGGACAAGCTGCTGGAATTGGTGCGCAGCATCAAGCCTAGCCATGTGGACTGCTTCTACGTGCGTCAGCCGGAAGCGCTTGGCCTCGGCCACGCGGTGATGTGCGCTGAAAAACTGGTGGGCGACAACCCGTTCGCCGTCATCCTCGCGGACGACTTGCTGTACGGCAAGCCGCCCGTCATGACGCAGATGATCGAGGTGTTCGACCACTATCACAGCTCGGTGATCGGCGTCGAAGAGATCCCGCACTCGGAGACGAAGTCGTACGGTATCGTCGACGGTAAGGAGTGGGAAGACTCGATCATCAAGATGTCGGGCATCGTCGAAAAACCGGAGCCGGACGTCGCGCCGTCGAATCTCGGCGTGGTGGGCCGCTATGTGCTGAAGCCGCGTATTTTCGAACATCTGCGCGCGCTGAAGCCGGGCGCGGGTGGCGAATTGCAGTTGACGGACGCGATTCAGTCGTTGCTCGCCGATGAACAGGTGCTGGCGTACAAGTACCATGGCACGCGTTTCGACTGCGGCAGCAAGCTGGGTTACCTGAAGGCGACGGTCGAGTTCGCGCTGCGTCACCCGGAAGTGGCAGCCGATTTCGAAGAATATCTGCGTACCCGTTCGCCGGTGCTGGAAGGCTGAGCAACGGGACAGCCGCGCAGAACCCTTGCGCTGTTAGCCTCTCGCGATAGCAGTAGTCAGACGTAAAAAAGGCGCTGTGCCCCGCAATTGCGGGCACAGCGCCTTTTGTTTGGTATTTTTGTTTTGTATTTCAGCGGCGCTTCATCAGAAACGTGAAAACCTTGTCGTGCGCCGAGCTTTCGACGATTTCGTTGCCGGTTTGCTTCGCGAATGCGGCGAAATCGCGCTGCGAGCCCGGATCGGTGGCCAGTACCTTGAGAATCTGGCCGCTTTCCATGTCGGCGAGCGCCTTCTTGGCGCGCAAAATGGGCAGCGGGCACATCAGCCCGCGCGCATCGACTTCCTTGTGAACCTGAATTTGCATCGACGATGACCTTCGGGATGAGGCGTCGTAAGCGACGCCGGACAGAGGGTCAAATTCTACAGCAGGTGTCGTTTAGCCGCCGGAAGTGACGCTGTCATGTCGATTGTCGCAATCCGGCGGCGCTTTGGTGCCTTGGGCGCTACAACGTGACCGCCTCTCCGCTCTGCAAAGACTGCCGCAACGCCATGCCGATCCGCGTCGCTTCGAGCGCGTCGGCAAGCGTGGCGCCTGCTTGCGCATTCGATGCCGCACCGCCCTGCACCGCCGCAACGAAGGCGCGCGCCTCATGCAAAAACGCGTCCTCGAAGCGATCGAAGAAGGTCGGCGTGCATTCGTTGCGAATGCCCGTCGCGTCGTAGATCTCGACGCGATTTGCACGCGGATTGTGGCCAATCGCCAGCGCGCCGGCCGTGCCGATCACCTCGCTATGCGTGTCGTTACCGTGAGCTTGCGTGCGTGACGCGTAGAACATCGCGAGCTTGCCGTCCTCGAACTCGCAGATCGCCACGCCGTTGTCGACGTCGCCGAATTCACGCAGACCCTCATGCAATGCGACCGCGCCCGCCGCAAACACGCGTTTGGCGCGCGGTTTGCCGAGCAGCCAACGCGCGACGTCGATGTCGTGCACCGTGCAGTCCAGAAAGATCCCACCGGAGGTCGCCGCGAAACGCACGAAGAAGCCGTCGTTGTCGTTCTGATCGGTGGTTTGCGAGCGCACCAGAAACGGTCGGCCGATCTTGCCGGCTTCGATCTTGTCGAACGCATCCTTGTAGCTGGGATCGAAACGCCGCATGAAGCCGATGGTGGCCTGCAGATGCGGATAGCGCGCGGCCTCGGCCAATACGCGCTCGCACTCGGCGAGATCCAGCGACAGCGGCTTCTCGCAGAACACATGTTTGCCGGCCCGCAATGCATCGATAATCTGCTGCGCGTGCAAGGACGACGGCGTGACGAGCCACACCGCGTCCACGTCGCGATCGGCGAGCAGGGCCGCATAGTCGTCGTAGAGACGCGGTTCGGGCAACACCTCGCGCGCCCACGCCCGCTCCTCCTCCACCGGACTGCAAGCGGCCACGAGCGCCGCACCCGGCACGCGATACGCCAGATTCTCCGCGTGGCGCTTGCCCAACCGCCCCAAGCCGACCACACCCAAACGAAGCCGCCCAGTCGTCGCGTTCGTCACGATGCCTCCCCGAGCTTCACGGCGCGACCCTCACGCCACGAGCGCGTCGCAGCGTCTGCCAGTTCGAGCGCTTTCAGGCCGTCGGCGACGGTGGTTCGCACCGGCTTGCCGTGCGTGACCGCATCGAAGAAATGCGCGATTTCCAGTGCGTACGCCGCGCGATAACGTTCGAGGAAAAACGCCTCGGGCACGTCGCTCGACACTTCGGTTTTCGAATACGCGGTGACCTCGGTGGGCCGTACATTGCCCGCCTGCAGCATGCCGGTGCTGCCGAGCACCTCGAAACGCTGGTCATACCCATAAGCCGCGCGCCGCGCGGTGTTGATCTGGCACAGGCGGCCGTGCTTCGTGCGGATCGTCACCGCGGTCGAATCGATATCGCCCGCTTCGGCAATTGCCGGATCCGAAAGACAACTACCCGTGGCATGCAGCGTGTCAGCTTCGTCGTCGAGAATCCAGCGGAAGATGTCGAAGTCGTGAATCAGCATGTCCTTGAAGATGCCACCCGAGTGCTTGATGTACTCGACCGGCGGTGCGCCCGGATCGCGGCTCGTCACCACCAGCATTTCCGGCGTGCCGATTTCGCCCGCATCGATGCGCGCTTTCAACGCGGAAAAGGTCGGGTCGAAGCGGCGCTGAAAACCAATCATGCAGACCACGCCCGCACGCTCCACCGCATCGGCGCAAGCACGCGCCCGCTCCAAAGTCAGATCGACCGGCTTCTCGCAGAACACATGTTTCTTCTGTGCAGCCGATTTCATGATCAGATCCGCGTGCGTGTCCGTGCTCGAACAGATCACCGTCGCGCCGATCGATGCGTCGCCCATCGCGCCGTCGATATCCGCAACCTGCGCGCCGTGCTCGGCGGCGAGCGCCGCGGCCGCCTCGCGATTCACATCGACCACATACTTGAGCCGCACGCCCGGTTGCCGCGCCAGATTCGCCGCATGAATCTTGCCGATACGTCCCGCACCGAATACCGCTACGTCGATCGTCTTTACCGCCTCAGTCATCGTATCCTCCAGTGTCTTTGGATTCTTCTACGTTCAGTTCGAGCTTGTACGCGAGCGCGATGAACAACGCCTGGCACAAACAGATCGTGCTGGTCAGCGAGCGGAACGCAAACGCGCTGCCCTCTTTCACATACAGTTGGGTGGTAGCGTAACGCGCCAGCGGAGAAAGTTGGCTATCCGTAATAACCAGCGTCTTCGCTTGATGATGGTGCGCAACACGCAGGCAGTACTGTGTTTCCTTGCCATACGGGGCGAAGCTGATCGCGATCACCACGTCGCCCTTCTTCACGCTGCGAATCTGTTCGCGGTACATGCCGCCGAAACCGGATACCAGATGCACGCGCTTGGGGGTGTGCTGCAACGCGTAGACGATGTAGCTCGCCACCGGAAACGAGCGCCGCACGCCGATCACGTAGATGTTGTCGGCCTGCTGCAGCATCTTCACGGCGGCATCGAACTGCTGGTCGTCGAGGCCGGCTTCAAGTTCTTCAAGACCGCCGCGCGAGGCCGCGATGAATTCGCGCGCCACGGAGCCGCCGGACAACGCGCCGGGCTTCTCGTCGATCAGCTTGCGAATCCGCTGCTGATAACTCGGCGAGGACGTGCCCTGCCCCGTGTACGCCTGACGAAACACCGCCTGCAGATCGGAGAAGCCGGAAAAGCCGAAGCGCTGCGCAAAGCGCACCACCGCCGACGGATGCACGCCGCAGCTCGCGGCGATATCGCTGGTGCGATCCACCATCACGCTCGAGCGATGCTGCTCGATATACGTCGCGACATTCTTCAATTGCCGCGGCAGCGCCTCGTAGTTTTCCGCGATGCGCTGCATCAATTCTTCGACGCTCGGCAAGTCTTCGGTGCTCTCTTCCGCCATGGCTCTCTCTTCGTTGCTTTATTGCAGTGCGGAAGGCGCTTCCAGCGCGCGCCGCACAGTGTCCTGACGCTGCCGATTATAGGCAGGCGCCCCACCAAATGGAACGTATTTTCTATTTTTATTTGTCATGAAATTTTCATTGCAAGGCTTCGGAAGATGACCTAATCTTGGTCGTGAGCGATGGTGCATCGGCTGACGTCTGCCGCAACGCACGCAATCGGAAAGCCGCCCGCCAGACGCTCCCTTCAATAACGACAGACCGAGAAAGGTGGAGACAATGAGACTTTGCAAGGGCAAGGCTACGCTCAGGATTCTGGTGGCGGCATTGACGTTGGCGACGGGATTCGGTGCGGCGTCGTCCGCCCGCGCGGCTGACGCTCACTTCGTGCTGATCAGCCACGCGCCGGATTCGGATTCGTGGTGGAACACCATCAAGAACGCCATCAAACAGGCCGACGAAGATTTCAACGTCGAGACCGACTACCGCAATCCGCCGAACGGCGACATCGCCGATATGGCGCGTCTGGTCGAACAGGCCGCCGCGCGCAACTACGACGGCGTGATCGTTTCGATCGCAGACTTCGACGTGCTCAAGAGTTCGCTCGCCAAGGTCACCGAGAAACACATTCCGCTCGTCACGATCAATTCCGGCACTGAGGAGCAAAGCGCGCAGCTTGGCGCGATCATGCACGTCGGTCAGCCTGAATACGCCGCGGGCAAAGCGGCGGGCCAGAAAGCGAAGGCAGCGGGCATCAAGTCGTTCCTGTGCGTGAACCACTACGCGACCAACCCGGCTTCGTTCGAACGCTGCCGCGGCTTTGCCGAGGCGATCGGCGTCGACTTCAAGTCCTCCACGCTCGACGCCGGGCAGGACCCGACCGGCGTGCAATCGAAAGTGAGCGCGTATCTGCGCAATCACCCGAACACCCAGGCGGTGCTCACCCTCGGTCCGCTGTCGGCCGCGCCGACGATGAAGGCGCTGCAGCAGATGGGCCTCGCCGGCAAGGTCTGGTTCGCGACGTTCGACTTCGACAATGACATCGCCAAGGGCATCCAGGACGGCACGATCCAGTTCGCGATCGACCAGCAACCCTACCTGCAGGGCTATATCCCGGTTGCCGTACTGGCCATCGTGAAGAAGGAACACACCACAGATCCGGCGAAGATCCGCCAGATCCTGCAGGCCAATCCGAAGTTCCAGCAACGTCTCACCACGTACGGCCTGCAGCCCGCTTATGGGCCGCGCAATATCGGCTCCGGTCCGGGCTTCATCACCAAGGCCAATATCGACAAGGTGGTCAAGTACGCAGGGCAGTACCGCTAACGCATTTCGCTGGAAGTACGGACACGGGAGAACCGTTCCGGCAGGTATGAAGAAAGTGGACGCGGCCGGCCGCAACTGGCCAGGCCGCCCCACGCCTGCATTCACCACGTTTTACGTGCATTACGCGCCATGCGGTCCGATTGCAGCCCTTTGATGACTGCGAAAGGCCAGGCGCATCAAGGAGAGCTTCAATGGGCGTAGCCAACCCCTTCCACCCTCATCCCCGCAAGCAACCCCCTTCGAACACCGCGACGACGTCAACGTCCGGCGGTGCGCCCGCGGCGGCCGATGAGCGCGTGCGCCAGGAATCGTGGTTCCGGCATCTGCTGAACCGTCCGGAATTCGCCGCCCTCGCCGGCACCGTGATGGTGTTCCTCGTGTTTGGGATTGCGGCCGGCAACTCCGGCATGTTCAACCTCGACGGCGTGATGAACTGGTCGCAAGTGGCCGCGTATCTCGGCCTCATCTCAGTCGGTGCGTGCCTGCTGATGATCGCCGGCGAATTCGATCTGTCGATCGGTTCGATGATCGGCTTCTCGGGCATGATGGTCGCGCTGCCCACGATGTACTTCCACTGGCCGATTGCCTTGTCGATCGTGTTTGCGTTCGCCGGATCGATGCTGCTCGGCGCACTCAACGGCTATCTGGTGATGCGTACGCGGCTGCCGTCATTCATCGTGACACTGGCGTTCCTGTTCATCCTGCGCGGGCTCACACTGGCCCTGTCGGTCATGTTCGCCGACCGCACGATCATCTCCGGCGTGGGCGACGTCGCCGCTCACGACTGGCTCGCCCATACCCTGTTCCAGGGTGTCGCGTTCAAGGGCCTATTCACCTGGCTCGGCCACATCGGTGTCGTGAAGCTGCTCGATAACGGCAACCCGCTCGTGCCGGGTATTCCGAAAGTGCTGCTCTGGTGGTTCGCGCTTGCCGCAGTCTGTGCGTTCACCCTCGCCAAGACCCGCTTCGGCAACTGGATTTTCGCGGTTGGCGGCGACGCCAACGCGGCGAAGAACGTCGGTGTGCCGGTACGGCGCGTGAAGATTTCGCTGTTCGTGCTAACCGCGTTCTGCGCGTGCCTGTTCGCCGTGCTGCAAGTGTGCGACATCGGCTCGGCCGCGGCCGACCGCGGGTTGCAGGCCGAATTCGAAGCCATCATCGCGGCGGTGATTGGCGGCACGCTGCTCACCGGCGGCTACGGTTCGGTGATCGGCGCCTGCTTCGGCGCGTTGATCTTCGGCGTCGTGCAGATCGGCATCACCTATACGAATGTCGATTCCGACTGGTTCCGCGTGTTCCTCGGCGTGATGCTGCTGATCGCCGTGCTGTTCAATCACTACGTGCGCCGCCGCGTCGCGCAGTCGTAACGAGGAGACGACCATGTCCGATACGAATATCGTGAACACCGCGGCCAAGCCGCAGGACGACGTGATCCTCGCACTCGAAGACGTCAGCAAGTACTTCGGCCAGGTCATCGCGCTAAGCGGCGTGACCTTGCGCCTGAAGCGCGGCGAAGTGCATTGCCTGCTCGGCGACAACGGCGCGGGTAAGTCGACGTTGATCAAGACGCTCGCCGGCGTGCATCGACCCTCCTCCGGTCAATATCTGGTGGACGGCAAACCGGTGCAGTTCGAGTCGCCGAAAGACGCGCTCGATCTCGGCATCGCCACCGTCTATCAGGATCTGGCGCTGGTGCCCTTGCTCTCCGTGGCGCGCAATTTCTTCATGGGCCGCGAGCCGCAGAAAAAACTGTTTGGTTTCATCAACGTGATGGACCTCGAAACCAGCGCCACCACCGCACGCGACAAGCTCGCCGAAATGGGCATCAACGTGCGCGATCCGCATCAACCGATTGGAACGATGTCCGGCGGCGAGAAGCAATGCCTCGCGATCGCCCGGGCGATTCACTTCGGCGCGCGCGTGCTAATTCTCGACGAGCCGACTGCCGCGCTCGGCGTCAAGCAGAGCTTCAACGTGGTGAAGCTGATCCACACGGCGCGCGCGAAAGGCATCTCGGTGATTTTCATCACACACAACGTGCACCACGCGTATCCGATCGGCGATTCGTTCACGCTGCTCAATCGCGGCAAATCGCTCGGCACGTTCACGAAGGACACCATCAGCAAGGACGAAGTACTCGACATGATGGCCGGCGGCGCCGAAATGCAGAAGATGATCGGCGAACTCGACGGCGCGACGATCTGATTCATTCGCGCGGGCTTCCGGCGCTTGTTGCGCCTCGTGCCCGCGCTCAGCTATTCAGGAATATTCATGAATCATTCCAGCACATCTAGCGGGACCGGGATTGTGAACGGTGGCAGGCTCACTTCCGCTTCGGCGGCAACTGTCAGCCGTTTCGCACCGGACCACAGTCGCGACATCGTCTGTCTTGGCCGTCTTGCCGTCGATCTGTACGCGCAGCAGGTCGGCGCGCGACTCGAAGACGTGTCGAGCTTCGCGAAGTATCTTGGCGGTTCATCCGCGAATATCGCGTTCGGTTGCGCGCGGCTCGGGCTTGCATCGGCGATGCTGGCGCGCGTCGGCAACGATCACATGGGGCGTTTTCTCACCGAGACCTTGACGAAGGAAGGCTGCGACGTCAGCCATGTACGCGTCGATCAGGAACGCCTGACCGCCCTCGTTCTGCTCGGTCTGAAAGATCGCGATACCTTTCCGCTGATCTTTTATCGCGAGAACTGCGCGGATATGGCGGTGGATGAAGCGGATTTCGACGAGGCGTACATTGCGTCGTCGAAAGCGCTGCTGATTACCGGCACACACTTTTCGACCGAGCAGGTGAATCGCACGAGCCGCCGCGCGCTGGATTACGCGCGACGCAATAACGTGCGCACCGTGCTCGATATCGACTATCGCCCGGTGTTGTGGGGTCTCACGGGCAAGGCGGATGGCGAAACCCGCTTCGTCGCGAGCGAAGGCGTGACCGCACACTTGCAGCGCATCCTGCCGTTGTTCGATCTGGTGATCGGCACTGAGGAGGAGTTTCGCATCGCCGGCGGCAAGACCGAACTCGTCGATGCATTAGCGATGGTGCGCGCCGTGACGCCGGCCACGCTGGTTCTGAAGCGCGGGCCGATGGGCTGCCAGATTATCGACGGCAAAGTACCTGCAAAGCTCGACGATTTGCCGATTCACGGCGGAGTCGAGGTGGAAGTGTTGAATGTACTCGGCGCAGGCGATGCATTCGCCTCGGGCTTTCTCTCCGGATGGTTGCGCGATCAGCCGCTTGAAGCTTGCGCGCGGGCGGCGAATGCGAGCGGTGCGCTGGTCGTCTCGCGTCACGGCTGTGCGCCGGCGATGCCGACGCCCGCCGAACTCGACTACTTCCTGCGCGAAGCCAAGGCCGATCCGCAACGCATGCGCCGCCCCGATCGCGATGCGACGCTCGCACGGCTGCATCGTGTCTCCCCTGCTCGCAAACAATGGGACGAAGTACTCGGGTTCGCATTCGATCACCGCAACCAGTTTTTCGAACTCGCCCAGCAGACCGGCGCCGACGAAGCGCGTATCGTGCAACTGAAGGGCCTGTTCGTCGAAGCTGTCGCACAGACGGAAACCGCCTTGGGGCTGCAAGGCCGCATCGGCATCTTGAGCGACGACCGCTACGGTCAGGACGCATTGAACGCCGCCACCGGCCGCGGTTGGTGGATCGGCCGGCCGGTTGAGCTGCCCGGCTCCGTGCCGCTCGTGTTCGACCACGGACGCTCGATCGGCACGACGCTGATCGCTTGGCCGCAGGAACACATCGCCAAGTGCCTCGTGCAATTCCATCCCGACGAACCCGTCGAACAACGCCTCGAACAGGAAGCGCAACTGCGTGCGCTTTACGATGCGACGCAAGCGAGCGGCCACGAATTGCTGCTTGAAGTAATTCCGCCGAAACACGCGCATCTGCCGCAAGCACCGGACATCGTTTATCGTGCGTTGAAGCGGCTGTACAACATCGGTATCTATCCGGAATGGTGGAAACTCGAACCGATGGACGCCGCTCAATGGCAAGCCGTCGACGCGCTGATCGCCGAGCGCGATCCGTACTGCCGTGGCGTGGTGTTGCTCGGTTTGTCGGCGGGCGTCGAGCAATTGAACGATGGCTTTCGCGCGGCTGCGCAATCGGCGACATGCCGCGGCTTTACCGTCGGCCGCACGATCTTTCATGAGCCGAGCCATGCGTGGCTCGCCGGTGAAATCAGCGACGACGAACTGATCGCGCGGGTGCGCCGTACGTTCGAAACGCTGATCGCGTCGTGGCGTGCGACGCGTGGAACGACAAGCACGCAGCCCAACACGGCGGACCATGCACATCAGGAGCAGGCGGCATGAACCAGCGCGTATTGCATCACGATGCGGCGTCCGCCAACGACGCCACCCAGGCCCATGCACCATCGGGCGGCACCGTCCGCCTGACGACCGCCCAGGCGCTGGTTCGCTACCTCGCCGCACAACGCGTCGCGACCGAAGACGGCAGCGGCACCGAGCCGCTCTTTGGCGGCGTATTCGCGATCTTCGGGCACGGCAATGTGGCCGGAATGGGCGAAGCCTTGTATCAGCACCGCGAAGCGTTGCCCACGCTGCGTGCTCACAACGAACAGGCGATGGCGCACAGCGCGATTGCCTATGCGAAGGCGCATTTCCGTCGCCGCATGATGGCCGTCACAACGTCGATCGGACCCGGCGCGACCAATCTGATCACGGCGGCCGCGCTCGCGCATGTGAACCGTCTGCCGGTGCTGCTGTTACCCGGCGACGTGTTCATCTCGCGCGCACCCGATCCGGTGTTGCAGCAGGTTGAAGATTTCCACGATGGCGGCGTCTCCGCCAACGATGCATTCAAGCCGGTGTCGCGCTACTTCGACCGCATCGTGCACCCGGCGCAATTGCTCAATGCGTTGCCGCGCGCCTTGCGCGTGCTCACCGATGCAGCGTTATGCGGTCCCGTCACGCTCGCGCTGCCTCAGGACGTGCAAGCGCAGGCATGGGATTTCCCCGCTGATTTCTTTACGCCGCGCGTCGTCACGTTCCATTCCCCCGCGCCGCGCGCTGAAGACATCAACGCGGCGGTTGCCCATCTGCGCCGCGCCAAGCGTCCATTGATCGTCGCTGGCGGCGGCGTGCTCTATGGCCGCGCGACCGACGTGCTGCACCGCTTCGCCGCCGCGCACGGCATTCCGGTGGCCGAAACTCAGGCCGGCAAAGGTTCGCTCGCGTGGAACGATCCGCTGAACACCGGCGCGTTGGGCGTGACCGGCTCGCCCGCCGCCAATGCACTCGCCCACGATGCCGACTGCGTGCTGGCAATTGGCACACGCTTGCAGGACTTCACCACCGGCTCGAACACGTTGTTCACCCAGGCCGACGTGATCGGCATCAACGCGAATCCGTTCGACGGCCTCAAGCATCGCGCGCTGGTGGTCGAAGCCGACGCACATCTTGCATTAGATGCGCTCGCCGAATCCCTGCAAGGCTGGCACGCGGACCGTACATGGACCGCACGCGCACATAAGCTCGCGGCAAGCTGGCGCGACACCGTGAGCACGCTCACGCATGCGCCGCAGCGCGACACCGTGCTGCCGTATGAAGGCGACGTGATCGGCGCGGTGCAGCGTTCGAGCGCGCGTTCCGCGACGGACGATATCGTCGTGTGCGCAGCGGGCACCTTGCCGGCCGAATTGCACAAGTTATGGCGCGCGGGCAAACCGGGCGCGTATCACGTCGAATACGGCTACTCGTGCATGGGCTACGAGATTGCCGGCGGCCTCGGCGTCAAACTCGCACGGCCCGCGCGTGAAGTGATCGTGATGGTCGGCGACGGCAGCTATCTGATGATGAACAGCGAGATCGCGACTTCGGTGATGATCGGCGCGAAGCTGATCGTGGTGGTGCTCGACAATCGCGGCTACGGCTGCATCAACCGCTTGCAACAGGCTTGCGGTGGCGCACCGTTCAACAACCTGCTCGACGACTGCATGCAGGGCCCGCTTGGCGCGCCGAAGATCGACTTCGCCGCGCACGCACGCGCGCTCGGCGCAGAGGCCGAACACGTCGCGAACATCGGCGAACTTGAAGACGCGCTGCAGCGTGCGCGCGCCGCCGACCGCACCTATGTGATCAGTATCGACACCGACCCCGCCCGCACCACGAACGACGGCGGCTGGTGGTGGGAGGTCGCCGTGCCCGAGGTATCGGCGCGCGACACCGTGCGCGCTGCGCGCTCGCAATACGACGCGCAACTCGCCGCCCGCGCGGCGCCCACCGACCCCAGCGACCGCCCCGGCCACATCGACAACGAATGAGGACGCCCGCATGACTGCTTTCGACGTACGTATCGGCATCAACCCCTTATCGTGGATGAACGACGACCTGCCTTCGCTCGGTGGCGAAACGCCGCTCGAAGTCGCGTTGACCGAAGGACGCCAGATCGGCTACCAGGGTTTCGAACTCGGCAACAAGTTTCCGCGCGAACCGCAGGCGCTGAAGACACTGCTTGCCCAATACGATCTGGCCTTGGTATCCGGCTGGTACTCCGGACGACTCGCGCGACGCAGCGTGGAAGAGGAAATCGCCTCGGTCGGCCCGCACCTCGAACTGCTCGCACAGAACGGCGCGACCGCGATGGTCTACGGCGAAGTTGCCGATTCGATCCAGGGCGCGCCGCAACCGCTGTACCAACGCCCGCGTTTTTTCAGCGAAGCGCAATGGGCCGCGTACGCGGCGCGCGTCGATGAATTCGCACGCTATACGTTGAGCCGCGGCGTGCGGCTGGCGTACCATCATCACATGGGCGCGTATGTCGAAACGCCGGCCGACGTAGATCAACTGATGTCGCGCACGAGCGACGCCGTCGGCCTGCTGTTCGATGCCGGACACATCACGTTTGCCGGCGGCGATCCGCTCGCGGTGCTCGACAAACACATCGGGCGCGTGTGCCACGTGCACTGCAAGGACGTTCGACCCGCGGTAATGAAACTGGCGCGCAATCGCAACTGGAGTTTCCTTGACGCGGTGATCAGCGGCGCCTTCACGGTGCCGGGCGATGGCGCAGTGAACTTCCCGGCGATCATCGATCGATTGAAGCGGCATGGCTATCGTGGTTGGCTGGTGGTTGAAGCGGAACAGGACCCGGCGGTGGCGCCATCGTATGAGTATGCGCAGAAAGGATTCCGGACGTTGCGAGCGCTGGTCGATGCGCCGCTCGACGCCGGTGGCAGGACTGAGCAGGAGGCAGCATGAGTTTATTGGTAAAGGCGCAGCGCGAGGGCCAGACAATCGCGCGGGTGACGCCTGAGTCGGCGTGCTGGCGGTATGTGGGATTTGCTGCTTACCGGTTGGGCGCGGATGAAGTCGTGCATGTGTTTGAGCCGTCTCGCGAGGTGTGTATCGTCGTGTTGACGGGCGCGGTGGATATTGAAACTGCTGATGCAAAATGGAGTTCGCTGGGTTCACGCGATAGCGTGTTCGAGGATTCCGCGCCGTATGCGATGTATTTTCCGCCTGGCGTGCGGGTGACGGTTCGCGCGTGTCGCGATGCGGAGGTTGGTGTGGCGAGTGCGCCCGGCAAGGGTATGTATCCGGCGAGGTTGATCGAGCCTTCTACGATGAAGCGCTCCACGCGCGGGAAGGGGCTGAATACGCGTTACGTTTGCGATATTCTTCCGCAGACTGAGCTTGCGGAGTCTTTGCTGGTTGTCGAGGTTCGGACGCCTGGTGGGCATGCTTCAAGCTATCCGCCGCATAAGCACGATACGGATAATGTGCCTCATGAGAGTTCGCTCGAAGAGACCTACTATCATCGGCTCGATCCGCCGCAAGGGTTTGCTTTTCAGCGTGTGTATACGGATATGCGCGATATCGATGAGTCGATGGCGGTGGAGAATCACGACGTCGTGATGGTGCCGCGTGGGTATCATCCTGTTGTTGTTCCCTATGGGTATGAATCTTATTATTTGAATGTTATGGCTGGGGGGCAGCGGACCTGGCATTTTCGGAATGATCCGGCGCATGAGTGGATTATTAATAAGGATGGCTAGGGGTTTTTGCCTTTTGCGGCGGCATTGGCAGTGTTCTTAGGGCTTTGGCCTTTCCTTGTTCTGGCTTTCGTGCCTTTCCTTGCATTGTTAGTGGTCTATTAGCGTTGCCCCTGTGCGGGGCGGCACCTACTTCTCTTTGCCGGCTGCAAAGAGAAGTAGGCAAGAGAAAGCAGCTCAAACCGCTACTGCTAAGTGGGCACCGTGGCCTGCAAGTGGCAGTGGCTCCGTGGAATCCGTGTTCGTGCACCTTCAGGCGTTAGTGACAAGGGTGTCATCAGCTCCCACTCCGCACTGCGTGCGTCGCGGACGGGTCTGCCAGGGAAACCAGGCGCTTCGGTTGAGGTCAGTGGGTGGCCATCGGCTTCGCCTCGGCGACGCACCTCTGCACTCCCCCGGGAATCCCGCCTCAAATGATATGTCGGTGTGCTGAATCACAGTCACAGTCACAGTCACAGTCACAGTCACAGTCACAGTTGCGGTTACGGTTACGGTTACGGTTCCAATCGGAATCGGGATGGTGATGCGGTGCAATGACGAGCCACGACCCGGTGGCGAGACGCGGGCGTTAAAGCGCAGTGGTCGGTTTTATGAAGTACTCTTCGGCGCGCGCAGCGTCGCCGGAAGTATGACGTCTTTGTCACTGGCGCATGCAGGTGCACGAACCCAGATTCCAGATGCACCACTACCCGTAGCAGACCACGGTACCCGCTTAGCAGTAGCGGTTTGAGCTGCTTTCTCTTGCCTACTTCTCTTTGCAGCCGGCAAAGAGAAGTAGGTGCCGCCCCGCACAGGGGCAACACTAATAGACCACTAACAAATCAAGGAAAGGCCAAAGCCCTAAGAACACGGACAATAAGCGCCGCGAAGGCAAAAACCCTAACTATTTCCTAGCAGCCAGATCCACGTCCAATCCCCCATCCTCCCCCATCCTCACAGTCCCCTTGGAAACATCCCTTCGATATCCATAAAGATCAAACTTCATGACCCCAGGATTAGAACTATCCCGAATAAAAGTCCTCGCATTCGTGACCAACGAATTAAACATCTTCACATCACCCGACTCGATCCAGACAAAACTCTTCGCCGCCCCAACAGGCGGCCTCGCAGCAGCAATAGAAGCATCCCGCTTGAACTTCAACACCAACCCCTCATCAGTCACCGTCGCACTAGCCAGCCGCCCCTGCAAAACCGGCGGCGGAAACACGGTGTACTGATCGAACACCAGTTCGTTCCCCTTCAACGCAACACCCTTGCGTGTAAACGGCGTCAACGACGCCAACGGAATATCCAGCGCCCGCAACAACCCCGCCTGCGGCACCCCCAGCACCTTCACCGAGGTCGGCTCATAGACAAGATGCCGCTCATCCTTGGCCACGATCGTGCCGCTCATCGTCGTCGGCAGCCACACGCCAGGAAAGTGATTCCACAACTTGATCCCGCCCGTCACTTCCAACTTGCCATCCACCGGCTTCAACTGCAAATCGTTCAGCGAACGCGGCTCATAGTCGAGCAGATAATCGTTGAACAACGCCGCCATCGCAGGCCACGGCTCGACCACTTCGCCGCCAATGATCCGAATGTCGTACTGGTCCGGATCGTCGAGGTCGACCGGTTGACCCGGATTCTTCGGCACCATCTGCGCATCCAGCGAACGCACATGAAAGCCGATTCGACCCGATACGTAGAAGTCGACATTCTCGACGTGAATCAAGGGTGCAGGTCCGGACGAGTGCCGCTCGTCGCTAATCGCAGAGCCGGGCGTCGCCATGCTCTGACCGACAAATGCCGCCCGCGTGCCGACCGGGATCGCGCGTGCAACCGACGCCGTCCGCAATGTCTGCGGCACGTGTTGCCACACGAGGCGCGCCTGCGCGAGCGACGCCTGCTGCGCGCGAATGAAGCTGTCGTTAAAGCGCGCGCTCGCGCTGCCCACCTGCGTCGGCGCATCTTTCGACGCGCTGGCTAGCGTGGGATATGACGGCAAATGCACGTCCAGTGCACCCGCCTCATCGAAGGTGAAGTAGCCGGCCGCCATCTGGTCGCGGTAGTGGTACAGGTCGAGCACGAACGGCGCGTTCGTATCAAGCGGCGTTAGCGCCATGTCGATGTTCATCGGCATCGAACGCATGAACTTGACGTCGCCGCCCTGTACCAGCATGCCGCGCGGTGGCATCGTCGCGGGCCAGTCGATCTTCTGCACCGTGTGGTCGTCGAGCATGAAGCGGACACCTGCCGCACTGGTATTGATCTGCGTGATCGTCATGCGCAACGCGGGCGGTGGCGTGAGTTTGGCCACCTGCATCACGACGTCGTCACCGTCGAGACGCGCGATCGGCGTGTCCACCTTCAACAGGTCGGCCATCTTCACGTGCGCAGCCTGCATCAGCTTGTCGGCACCGACGCCGGCCACTTCGACGTGGTCGGCATGGAACACGAGGTTGTCGGCGTTGCGCATCGACAGCGACCCGATCAGCACGATCGGCACCCACGTGTCGCGATGCATTTCGCCCGTAATTCGCAAGGTGCCGCCGTCTTGTGGCACCACTCGCATATTGCGCAGCGGCGAGCCCTGGTACTGGAACAGGTAGCGATTGAAAATCGCAGTGAGCTTGGCGCTGTCGAGCGTGACGTCGCCACGGTGGACGTTGATCGTCACGCTGGTCGGATCGTCGAACACGATCGGCTGTCCAGCGCGCGCCGGCGTCAGCGTCGCGGCCATGTCGTGAATCATGAAACCGATGTCGCCGGTCACGCGAAAGTCGACGTCGCGTGCGAACATCAACGATCCGTCGATGCCGGAATCGCGCAGCGTCAGCGGACGGCTGCGCTTCTCGGTCATGCCGCTCGCGGGCGGCACGCGTGCGGCGACGCGCTGTTCGGCAGCAAGCTGCTTGGCCTTGGCGAGTTCGAGCGAGGGGCGCGATGCGGAGGCAGGCTGATCAGCGCTCGCAACGGCGGCGCTGTTCGATGCGGTAGCGACGCCGTTCGTGGCGTTAGCGGTGGGTCCCGCGGCATCCGGTTGAGATTTGGCCGTCAGCGGGCTGTCGTTGTTGCTCACAGCGTTCGCCGCCGTGCTCGTTTGTGTCGACGGCGCGGATGCGGCATCGCCGGTCGTGGAACTCGCGTCGGCGCACGCGGACATCAGCAGTGCAGCCGTCACAAGCGCGGCACCAGCGCCGGCTCGCGTGCGCCACGCTTCTCCGAGCGGCGTTCGCGCCACGCGACGCGACAACATTCTTTGAAGCAGGCGCAGCGCGGGCTCCGCCTGCACGCCGTCAGCCGATGTTTCGCCCAATGCGCCTGTCTGTTTCATGATGTCTCCTCCTGAGGCCGCGGCGCGTCTTTTGCGCGTCCGGCACGGCATGGTCGGTCGCACATACGTCGGCTTTAAACACCGTGCCGCCGTTGCGCGCCTTTGACCTGATTGTCTTGATTTGTCAGCGCGCTGCCGACAAGATTTCTGGAGGACGCTCACCAAACGATCAAGCGTTTGAATCGCAACAACAAGTCACTGGAAAGCCCCACGCATCAGGCTTGAGCGCGCCGTACGCAAACAGGATTCAAACGGCATTCAGAGCGCGATTTGGGCGTGGAACGAGGGGCGCGTGCATCGCGCAGTGCGTGACGCGCATGTCAGAACAGCAAAAAGGTCGCAAATTCGAATGCGGCGCTGCAATAAAACCGCAGCGAGACGCCAGCCAAGGACGCTCAGGTTCGGCTTCGCGAAACCGGGCTCGGGCGCCCTATCGAGCGCTGTCCTTCAGTGAGCTGCGGCGACGCCGGGTGAACCAGCGGTTATGCGCAGCCCCGCTACGCATCGGCTAACCCACGCCTAACCATTCCTGCATAACGTCCGGCCGCTTCACAAACGACGCGAGCGCGTCATCGAAGACAATTTCGCCGTGCCCCATCACCGCAACCCTGCTGGCGATGTCTTGCGCAATGACAAGCCGCTGCTCGATCAGCAGCATCGCCACACCACGATCACGCAACATCCGCAGACATTGCGCGACCTGCCCCATCACCACGCTGGCCAGCCCTTCGCCCGGTTCGTCGATGACCAGCAGGTCGGGGTCGCCGAGCAATGCCCGGGCGAGCGTCAGCATCTGTTGTTCGCCGCCCGATAACACGCCGGCGCGCGTGCGCTTTCTTTCGCGCAGGACGGGGAACAGTTCGTAGGCGTCGTCAAAGGTGAAGCGCGGTGCACGGCCGCGAGCGTGCGGCGCCACACCGAGTTGCAGATTCTCGTGGACGCTCAGCGTCGGAAAGACGTCGCGATGCTCAGGCACGTAACCGAGCCCCAGGCGAGCGATCTCGAAGGTGCGTAGCCCGCCGAGTGCATGGCCGGCAAAACGCAACTCGCCCTCGCTGCGCACGAGGCCCATGATCGCGCGCGCGAGCGTCGAGCGTCCGGAGCCGTTGCGCCCGACCAGTGCGACGACTTCGCCGGCGTCGATCTGCAAGTTGACACCGTGCAGGGTCTGGCTCGCGCCGTACCAGGCGTTCAGTTGTCGAATGTCGAGCAAGGCAGTCATGGGCGGACGCCGTCGCCAAGATAAGCGGCGCGCACGGCCGCATCCGCGCGAATCGCCGCCGGCGTGCCGGTCGCGATGATCCGGCCTTGCACCAGCACCGAAACGCGGTCGGCAATCGCAAACACGGCGTCCATGTCGTGCTCGATCATCAGCAGCGTACGGCCGGCGGTGGTCGCGCGAATCAGTTCGATGGCGCGCGCCGCTTCGGCGCGGTTCATGCCCGCAGTTGGCTCGTCGAGCAGCAAGGTGTGCGCGCCGCCTGCAAGCGCAAGGCCGAGGTCGAGCGCGCGTTGCTCGGCATAGCTAAGCGTGCCGGCCTGGATATGTCTGCGCGCACTCAGCCCCACGGCTTCGAGCACCTGCTCGGCACGCGCATCGACCGTACGTGAGCCGCTGAAACGCTGCCACCAGCGCGTGCGGTCGCGCTCGGCCAGCATGGCCGCGCAGCGCAGGTTGTCGAATACGCTGAGGCGTGCGAACACGCTGGTGGTCTGGAAGCTGCGCGCGAGACCCCGGCGCGTGATGGCGGCCGGCGCGAGGCGCGTGATCTCCGCGCCGAACAGATCGATGCGCCCGGCGTTCGGGCGCGCGCCGCCGGCGATCAGATTGAAGAGCGTCGACTTGCCTGCGCCGTTCGGCCCGATCAATGCATGGCGCTCGCCGGGCTCGATCGCAAGATCGACGCCGCGCAGAATCCGCGTGGCGCCGATGCGTTTTTCGACGCCGTAGACCGCGAGGGCCGGGATCATCGCGCGTCTCCGGCGATCTGCGTGGCGCTGGCGCGCACGGCAAGACGTGCTTGCGCACGATGTGCATAGTGCGCGGCGAGTGCGCCTGGCGCGGCCAGCATGAACACCACGACGCCGAGCCAGAAATGCGGCGAGGCCGGCTCCAGCGGCACACCGATGACGCTGAACGCCGCGCCATCGGCCGCACCGAATTGCACGGCATAGGCCCACTGCACCGCGAGCACGACGGCCAGCGTCCATAGCGCCGCTGAAGCCGCGCCCCATAGATACGCCTTGCCGCATACGCGCCAACCGTAAGCAGCGACGCGTGCCGTGTGCCGCTGCATGAAGCCCGCCAGTCCATCCGGCGACGCCACCACGATCACGACAAAGAACAGGCCCAGATAGAACAGCCATGCCCGCGTCACGCTCGCCACCGCAACGCTGAAAAACGTCAGGACGATCGCGCCCGCGACCGGCCCGAAAAACGCTCCTGTGCCGCCGATCACTGTCGCGATCAGCACGGCGCCCGAGCGCATCATGCCGACGCTTTCCGTCGACACCAGTTCGACATTGATCAACCCCAAGGTGCCTGCAATACCGGCAAAAAACGCCGACATCACCACCACGCCATAGCGGATACGGCCCGGATAACAGCCGATCGCCGCGGCGCGCACTGGGTTGTCGCGCACGGCGTTGGCGAGCCGCATGAACGGTGTGCGCGACAACACGAACATCGCGACGCTCGCCAGCACGCACCACAGCGCGATCAGCGCATACGCCTCGCGCGCCGGGCCGAAACTCCAGCTTGCGAGCATCGGACCGCTCGCGCGATCGATTGGCACGCCGGCCTCGCCGCCGAACCAGTCGGGCAGCGTCCACGCGGCCGCCGCGACGAGCTCGCCGATGCCGAGCGTGATCATCGCGAAGGCCGTCCCGGCGCGCCGCGTCGACACGAAACCGAACAGGACTCCGCACAGCGCGCCGCCGATGCCGCCGATCAACGGCAGCAGCACCAACGGCACACCAATGCGATTGAACACTTGCGCCGCAATGAGCGCGCCGAGGCCGGAATAAGCGGCATGTCCGAAGGACAGCAAGCCCGTATCGCCGAGCAGCAGGTTGTACGAAAGCGCGAATACGATCATCGTCGCGGTTTGCGCGAGATAGGCGAGGAGCCAGCTTTGCGGCCAGACAAAAGGCGGCACGGCGAGGAACAGGACGAGCGCGAGCCATGGCGCGAACCTGCGCAACATCGAGCGCGGCTTGACTGCCGGCACAGCAAACTTCTCGGGCGGCTCACGCATGATCGTCACGCCGTCCGAACAGTCCACGCGGGCGCAGCGCCAGCATGGCGACAAGCAGCAGATAGGGAATCAGCGGCGCGAGTTGCGCGAGCGTCAGCGTGTCCCATGCGTCCGGCAGCACGCCTCCGAATACGGCCGTGAGATCGCCCAGCGACACGTCGCTTGCTACCGCGAAGGTCTGCACGCAACCGACGATCAGCGATGCCGCCAGCGCCCCGCTCAACGAGCCCAGTCCGCCGATCACGACCACCACGAAGACGATCGAGCCGAGCGACTCCGCCATCGACGGTTCGATCACGAAGAGCGGCGCACCGATCACGCCGGCCAACGCGGCGAGCGCTGTGCCTGCCGCGAACACACCGGTGAACACGCGCGGCACGTTGTGGCCGAGCGCCTCGACAGCACTCGCATGTGTAAGCGCCGCACGTACGATCAGCCCCGCCTTCGACACGCGCAGCACCGCGTAGAGCACCGCCAGCATCGCCAGCGACACCGCCATCATGAAGGCCCGATAGCGTGCAAAGGCCGCGCCGTAGAGGGTGAACAACGGTCCGTCGAGCACGGCCGGAACAGTCGCGCCAAGCGGACTCAAGCCCCAGCCAAGCTTGACCAGCTCACCGAGCAGATACGCGGCGCCGAAAGTCAGCAGCAACTCGGGGAGATGACCATGCACACGCACGCGGCGCAGCAGCCAGCGCTCCAACGCCGCGCCGATCAAGCCGACGATCAGCGGCGCGATCACCAGCGCACTCCAGAAACCCGCATGCGCCGCCACCGAAAAACCGACGTACGCGCCGAGCATGTAGAAGCTCGCGTGCGCGAAATTCAGCACGCCGAGCATGCTGAAAATCAGCGTCAGGCCCGCCGACAGCATAAACAGCAGCAGGCCGTAACTGACACCGTTGAGCAGGTTGATGACGAACGACTGCACGCGCCTATTCCGCCTGCACAGCGACGGTCAGCGGTTCGAGCGCCGCGCGCAAGTCGGCGGCCAAGCTCACCGGGCGACGCGTGACGCGATCCACATAGACGTGCACGAAATGCCCTTGGGCGGCGGGTTGATCTTCGCCCTCCTTGAAGAGGCCCACTTCGTAGCGCACGCTCGAGGTGCCGAGCCGCACGACCCGCAAGCCCGCTTCGACGCGCTCGGGAAACACCAGCGGCGCGAAGTAATTGCAATGCGTCTCGACCACAAGACCGATCGTCGCGCCATGCTCGAAATCGAGCACGCCGGCGCGAATCAGGTACTCGTTCACCACCGTGTCGAAGTAGCTGTAATAGACGACATTGTTGACGTGGCCGTAGACGTCGTTGTCCATCCAGCGTGTGGTGATCGGTAGAAAATGCGGGTAGGCGCCGCGCGTGGCCGGTGCGGGTTTGTTCATCGCTTACTGCCCCGGTTTTTCGACAAACTCGAACTGCAAGCCGCGCCGCCGCATCCATTCGCCGAGCGCCTGACCGGTGCCCGCACGCCACGGACGCAGTTTGGCCGGCTCGACCAACCGGTATTCGAGCAATTCCGGCGACAGCGCGACCGTGCCGTACGCCTTCACGTGATACGCGATGATCAGTTCGTTTTTGCGGATGAATTCGTACACGCCGATCAATTCGACCGTCTCAGCGTGCAGCGAGGTTTCTTCCAGCACTTCGCGGGCAATGCCCTCTTCCGGGGTCTCGCCGTTTTCCAGAAAACCGGTGATCAGCGCGAACATGCCTTCCGGCCAGGCGGCGTTGCGCGCGAGCAGAATCTTGCCTTCGTACTCGACGATCGCGGCCACCACCGGCAGCGGATTGTTCCAGTGAACGTAGCCGCATTCCGTATCAGGGCAGATCTGGCGGATCCGGCCGCCTTCGTGTTCGGCATCGACGCGCTCGATCAAAGGCGTAGCGCAGCGCGGACAAAATCGGTGTTCGGTCATGGCGAGTGGGTCGTCTCTTATGGTTCGTGTGCGGCGTTGTTCAGTGTTGAATGTCGTGCTGCGGCCGGTTCAGCAACTCGTGCGCGGTGCTGTTTGTACGCCTGGTTCCTGGTTTCAGCTTCCGGTCCAAGTTCACGGTCCCAGCCTGGTCGCAGGCGCGCAGTCGATGCGGTTTCTGGCCAGGCACAGCTCGCGCACTTCCGCAGCGAAACGCTCGACGGTTTCCGGCTGCGTGTCCCACGCGCACATCAGCCGGCAACCACCCGCGCCGATGAACTCGTAGAACTTCCAGCCGCGCGCACGCATTGCCTTGGCGGCCTGCGCCGGCAATTGCGCAAAGACCGCGTTCGATTCTCGCGGAAACATGATGCTCACACCGGGAATTTCGTGCAACCGCGTTTCCAGCAAGGCCGCCATTGCATTCGCATGACGCCCATTGCGCAGCCAGACGTCGTTATCCAGCAGTCCGAGCCACGGCGCGGAGATGAAGCGCATTTTCGAAGCGAGTTGGCCGGCCTGCTTCAGACGGTAGGCGAAATCGTCGGCGAGCGAGCGATCGAAGAACACCACGGCTTCACCGACCGGCAAACCGTTCTTGGTCCCGCCGAAGCACAGCACGTCGACGCCCGCACGCCACGTGATCTCGGACGGATGCACGTCGAGCGCCGCGACCGCATTCGCAAAGCGCGCGCCGTCCATGTGCACTTTCAGATGACGCCGTTTGGCGATCGCCGCGATCGCGCGCACTTCCTCGACGGTGTAGACGGTGCCGACTTCGGTCGATTGGGTCAGCGTGACGACCTTCGGCTTTGGGTAATGAATATCGGCGCGGCGCGTGACGACCGCTTCGATCGCATCCGGCGTGAGCTTGCCACTGACGCCCGGCGCGGTCAGCAGCTTCGAGCCGCCGGAGAAGAATTCCGGGCCGCCGCATTCATCGGTTTCGATGTGCGCGAGTTCGTGGCAGATCACCGAGTGATACGACTGGCACAGCGACGCCAGCGCCAGCGAATTGGCGGCCGTGCCGTTGAACACGAAAAACACTTCGCAATCGGTCTGGAACAGATCCCGCAGGCGGTCGCAAACCTGGTTGGTCCAGGAGTCGTCGCCGTAAGCGGGTTCGTGGCCGCTGTTGTTGGCGGTGATCAGCGCGTTGAGCGCTTCGGGACAGATGCCGGCGTAGTTGTCGGACGCGAAATGTTGCATGGCTGGCGGCGCGCCCGGCGACAGGCGCGCTGAGATGACGGGAAAGCCGTCATTTTAGTGCGCCGGGGAGTTATTTGTTTTTTGGCCTGGCATTTGCCTCGTGGGCGGTTCAACGGGCCCATGTGTTCTGCGCAAGGCGGCGGACGAACTTGCCTTGCTGGCGCTTGGACTTGGACTTGCGCCTGCACTTGCACCTGCACCTGCGCCTGCGGGATCGGTTGACGTCGAGGAATGCGCCCCCGGAAAGACCGTTAGTTGCAGCCGCAATCGGGCATGCGGCCACGGCCTCGCGGCATGTGTGTCACGACGATCAGGCCGGCCGCGCCCAACAGTAGCGTCCCCGCCGCCAGCCACAAGGCCGGCGAGAAAGACCCCGTGTGCTCGGCGATCGGCGCGGCCACCAGCGGGCCGACGATCTGGCCGACGCCGTAAGCCGCCGTCGCATAGCCCATCAGGCCGGCCGCTTCGTCGCCAAGCAGGCGCCGCGCCTCTCGCATCGCGAACAGGGTGATGGCCGTAAATGGCAGGCCGATCAGGATGCTGCCGAGCGAGAAACCGCCCGCCGTGGGCCAGACGATGCCGAGCGCAATACCGGCGGCTTGCAGCACATAGCAACCGGCGAGCAGGGTGCGATTGTCCCAATGCACCGGCAGGCGTGCCGCGAGAAGCGCACCGACGATCAAGGCCGCGCCGAACATAGGCCAGAACAGATCGGGCCAGGACGAGCCCGGCAGCGCGTGGCGCGCGATCACCGGCAGGAACGTCGCGGTGATGATGTAGCCGAAGCCGGGCACGCCATAGAGCAGAATCAGCCAGAAGGCGTCGGCGCGGTGCGGGGCACGGTTTGTGGGGGCGTGTTGGCCGGCGGCGGGGATTTGGTTCGCGACGGAGAAATGGTTCGTGGGTCGCTGAATTGCGACGTATTGGCCGGTGTCGTGCTGCCCGGCGGAGTGCTGCCCAGCCGAGCGTTGACTGGCATGAGCGACGGGCATCGACCCGTTCGTGGCAAGCGTCGCGCCTTTTGAAGTGGTGCCGGTCACGGCCCCGAACACGGGCCAAACCACGATCGAAAGCACCGCCGCGATGAGTCCGAAACCGATCCAACCGACCGTCGCGCCATAGCCGCCCGCAGCGCTGACGAGCAAACCTGTTCCGACAATGCCCATGCCCGGGCCCGTATAGATCACCCCGCCCCACCCGTGCGCGCCGAGTTCGGCGAGCCGCCGCAAGCCCCACTGCGAGGCGAACACGAAGGTCCAGGCGCTGACCGCGCCGGCGATGAAGCGCACGACGGCCCACACCCAGAATTGGCTTGTTACGCCCATCGCCAGCGTCAGCAGGACCGTCGCGACAAGCCCCGCGCGCACCATACGCGCCGGTGCCACCCGCAGCGCCGCGCAGGTGATCGCGCCGACGAAATAGCCTGCGTAGTTGGCCGATGCGAGCCAGCCGCCGTGCTGGATATCGATCTGCGGCTGACCGAGAGCGCCGCCGTGAAGCATCAGCGGCAGGAGCGGCGTGAACGCAAAACGGCCGATACCGAGCACCACGGCCAAGGTGATCATGCAGGCAAGCGCCGCGCGGCGGGCAGCGTGACGTTCGGTAGCGGTGTCTTGCGCGCTGGAAGCGAGATCGATCATAAGTGGACGAATAGCGGAAGCGGGCCGGCAGTCGCCGGTTTGTTCAATCCATATTAGCTTGACCTTTCGATCACGAAAAATGAATAATTGCGATACCAACCATCGCCAGGAGAGAATCATGGATCTGGCCGCCTTGACCATTTTTCGTGCAGTCGTGCGGGAAAACGGCGTGACGCGCGCCGCTGCCAAGCTCAATCGCGTGCAATCGAACGTCACGACGCGCATCAAGCAACTCGAGGAGCAACTGGGCACCGACCTGTTCATCCGCGACGGCCGGCGCCTTGTTTTGACCCCGGCTGGCGAGACACTGCTGCCCTATGCGGAGCGTTTGCTCGCACTCGCCGACGAGGCGCGCCATGCCGTGCGCGAGGATCGTCCGAGTGGGCGCCTGCGTTTGGGCACGATGGAAAGCGTCGCGGCGACGCGTCTGCCTGGATTGCTCGCGAGTTACCACCAGCGGTGGCCGGATGTCGCGCTGGAACTCGAAACCGGCACGACCGGCAAGCTGATCGAGCGGGTCCGCGAATTCGAAGTGGATGCGGCGTTGGTGGCGACGCCACCAGATCCAGCCACACTCGGTGAATTGTTCGAGACAGTGCCGGTTTTCCGCGAAGAACTGGTGATGCTGTCGCCGCGAGGCCATCGGCCGATTCGCGAAGTACGGGATATTGCTTTATCGACGCTGATCGCGTTCGAGCGCGGGTGTGCTTACCGGGCGTACATCGAGAAGTGGTATCTGGAGCATGGCGTAAGGCCGGCCCGCGTTCTGGAGCTCGGCTCGTATCATGCGATCGTGGCTTGTGTCGCCGCCGGCGCGGGAGTGGCCGTGGCGCCGCGATCAGTGCTCGATCTGCAAACGGATACGAGCAACATCGCGGTTCATGAGCTTCCGGATATTGGTGTGATCGAGACGCTTCTCGTCTGGCGACGAGGGCATTTTTCGTCCGCGCTCAATGCGCTGCGGCAAGCGCTTGTGTCGGGAGAGGATGCGGTGGAGTTACCTGTCGCTGCACCGGTAGGCGTTGCTTGAATTTTTGCTTGTTACTTTGCCTGCGTGGCGGGGAACGCTAACCGCGACAGCAATCGGTTAGGTTGATGCACGGCAAGACACGCCAAGGCCAAAAACAACTTGGGCCACCCGGGACGCAAAAACCACCAGCGCCCCGCATGGCCCAATCAAACCCGAATCAAAGCTGGGCTTCGACCCAACCCTTCACGCCTGCCAGTGCCGCCGGCAGATTCGCCGGTTCAGTGCCACCCGCTTGCGCCATATCCGGGCGCCCGCCGCCCTTGCCGCCGACTTGCTGTGCAACGAAGTTAACCAGTTCACCGGCCTTGACCTTCTTGCTGGCGTCCGCCGTCACACCGGCGATCAGGCTCACCTTGCCGCCCTCGACAGAGGCCAGCACGATCGCTGCGCTCTTCAGCTTGTCCTTCAGCTTGTCGACCGTCTCGCGCAGCGTTTTCACATCGGCGCCTTCGAGCGTGGCAGCCAGCACATGCACGCCGGCCACTTCGATTGCCTGACCGGCAAGTTCATCGCCCTGGCTGGAAGCCATCTTCGACTTCAATGCGCCCAGTTCCTTCTCCAGCGACTTCACCTGATCCTGCACCTGCATGATCCGCTGCGTCAGTTCCGACGGCTGCGCCTTCAACACGGCCGCAGCCGCATTGATCCGCGCGTCGAGATCCTGCACGAAGCGCACGGCGTTATCGCCCGTGATCGCTTCCACGCGACGAATGCCGGCAGCCACGCCGCCTTCCATCACGATCTTGAAGAGTCCGATGTCGCCCGTGCGATGCACGTGCGTACCGCCGCACAATTCACGCGAGAAGCCGAGGTCGAGCACGCGCACTTCGTCGCCGTATTTTTCGCCGAACAGCGCCATCGCGCCGCCCTTCACCGCTTCGTCGAACGGCATCACGCGCACAATGCCCGGCGCGTTCGCCAGCACTTCCGCGTTGACGATCGCTTCGACCTGACGAATCTGCTCGTCAGTCATCGGCGCGTTGTGCGCGAAGTCGAAACGGGTCTTGTCCGCATCGACCAGCGAGCCCTTCTGCTGCACGTGCGAGCCGAGCACTTCGCGCAGCGCCTTGTGCATCAGGTGGGTGGCCGAGTGATTGCGCTCGGTGCGGGCACGACGCACCGCGTCGATTTCCGCCTTCACGACGTCGCCGACTTTCAGCGTGCCCTGCTCGAGCGTGCCGTGATGGCCGACGACGTCCGCCTGCACCTTCAACGTGTCGGTCACCGCAAAGCGCACGCTCGCGTTCGCCAGCACGCCCTGGTCGCCGACCTGGCCGCCCGACTCCGCGTAGAACGGCGTGTGGTCGAGCACGACGACCGCCTGCTGGCCGTGGCTCACTTCCTTGACCGACGCGCCGTCAACATACAGCGCGATCACTTTCGCGTCGTCAAAGATAATTTCTTCGTAGCCGTGGAACGTGGTCTTCGCGCCCGAGTATTCGAGGCCCTGCGCCATCTTGAACTTGCCCGCCGCGCGAGCCTGTTCGCGCTGACGCGCCATGGCTTCGTCGAAAGCGGCTTCGTCGACCGTCACTTCGCGCTCGCGGCAGACGTCTGCCGTCAGATCGAGCGGGAAGCCGTAGGTGTCGTGCAGCTTGAACGCGAGTTCGCCGTCGAGCGTCTTGCCACCCTTCGCTTCCAGATCGGCCAGCGCGCTTTCGAGAATCGACATGCCGTGCTCGATGGTCTCGAAGAAGCGCTCTTCTTCCTGACGCAGCACATCTGTCACGCGTTGCTCCGCGTCCTTCAGTTCCGGATAGGCGCCGCCCATTTGCGCGACGAGGTCCGGCACCATGCGGTGGAAGAACGAACCCTTCTTGCCCAGCTTGTAGCCGTGGCGGATCGCGCGGCGCACGATACGGCGCAGCACGTAGCCGCGGCCTTCGTTGCCCGGAATCACACCGTCGACGATCAGGAACGAGCAGGCGCGGATGTGATCGGCGATCACCTTCAGCGAGTTGTTCGTCAGATCGGTCACGCCGGTTTCGCGGCCCGCGGCCTTGATAAGCGCCTGGAACAGATCGATCTCGTAGTTGCTGTGCACGTGCTGCAGAACCGCGGCGATACGCTCGAGACCCATGCCGGTGTCGACGCACTGCTTGGGCAGCGGCGTCATGTTGCCTTGGGCGTCGCGGCTGAATTGCATGAACACGAGATTCCAGATCTCGATGTAACGGTCGCCGTCTTCCTCAGGCGATCCCGGCGGGCCACCCCATACCTCCGGGCCGTGGTCGTAGAAAATTTCCGAGCACGGGCCGCACGGCCCGACGTCGGCCATCTGCCAGAAGTTGTCCGACGCGTAGCGCGCGCCTTTGTTGTCGCCGATGCGGATGATCCGCTCGACCGGCACGCCGACTTCCTTCGCCCAGATGTCGTGCGCTTCGTCGTCTTCGTGATAGACGGTGACCCACAGCTTGTCTTTCGGCAACTGGTACACGCCGGTCAGCAATTCCCACGCGTAGTGGATCGCGTCGCGCTTGAAGTAGTCGCCGAACGAGAAGTTGCCCAGCATTTCGAAGAACGTGTGGTGACGCGCGGTGTAGCCGACGTTTTCCAGATCGTTGTGCTTGCCGCCGGCGCGCACGCTGCGCTGCGCGGTCGTGGCGCGCGAATACGGACGCGATTCCGCGCCGAGGAACACATCTTTGAACTGCACCATTCCCGAATTGGTGAAGAGCAGTGTCGGGTCGTTGCCGGGCACAAGGCTCGACGAGCGAACGATCGTATGGCCCTTCGATTCGAAGAACTTGAGGAATTTCTCGCGGATTTCGGCGGCTTTCATAGCGTGCGGGGGACGGGTTTGCCAGTTCCCTGGCTGTTACCGGCGGCATCATGGGGATGCGCCAACTGTTTGTTTCTTAAACGACTGATTATACGGGATCGGCGCCCGTGCGCGGCGGCGGCCCTGTCCCACCCTGGTCCCAATAGCCATTCGGCCAGGTTTGGCCGGGTAGCGAGTGACATGGCGAGGCGCGCCTCGCGTCCTATGCCGTTCGGCTGACTGCGCCGGCGCGTGGGAATCGCTTAAGATTGCCCCCATCCGCGGCGACATGTACGTCGCTTTGGCTACAAAGGAGACAATGAAAAATATGGGCGCTCTCAGTCATATCCGCGTGCTGGACCTCACACGCGTGCTCGCCGGGCCTTGGTGCGCGCAGACGCTCGCCGATTTCGGCGCCGACGTGATCAAGATCGAACGGCCCGAAGTCGGCGACGACACGCGCCACTGGGGGCCGCCGTACCTGAAAACGCCTGAAGGCGCCGACACCCGCGAAGCCGCCTATTACCTCGCGGCGAATCGCAACAAGCGCTCGGTCACCGTCGACATCGCTTCGCCCGAAGGCCAGCGGATCATCCGCGAACTGGCCGCGCAAAGCGACGTGGTGCTGGAGAACTACAAGGTCGGGCAGTTGAAGAAGTACGGCCTCGATTACGCGTCGCTGAAGGAAGTGAAGCCCGATCTGATCTACTGCTCGGTGACCGGCTTCGGGCAAACCGGCCCGTATGCGCAGCGCGCCGGCTACGACTTCATCGTGCAGGGCATCGGCGGCTTCATGAGCATTACCGGCGAGCGCGACGGCCAGCCGGGCGGTGGCCCGCAAAAGGCCGGCGTCGCGATCGCCGATCTGATGACCGGCATGTATTCGACCATCGCCGTGCTCACGGCGCTCACGCATCGCGACCGCACGGGCGAAGGCCAGTACATCGACATGGCGCTGCTCGACGTGCAGGTGGCCATGCTGGCAAACATGAATTCGAATTACCTGGCGAGCGGCCAGCCGCCCGTGCGCTGGGGCAATGCGCATCCGAACATCGTGCCCTACCAGACCTTCCAGACCAGTGACGGCTGGATCATCGTCGCGGTCGGTAACGACGGCCAGTTCCGCAAGTTCGTCGAGGCCGGCGGCCGCACCGAACTCGCCATTGACGAGCGATTCGCCACCAATCCGGCACGCGTACGCAACCGCGATATCCTCGTGCCGATTCTTGCCGACATGGTGCGTCTGCAGGGCAAACAACAATGGATTGCCGCCCTCGAAGCAGCCGGTGTGCCGTGCGGGCCGATCAACGATCTGGGCGAAGTGTTCGAGAACGAGCAGGTGGTGGCGCGCGGGCTGCAGGTCGATCTGCCGCATCCGTCGGGCGGCACGGTCAAACTGGTGCGCAATCCGATCAATATGAGCGGTACGCCGCCCGAAGCGCTGTCCCATCCGCCGACGCTCGGCGAGCACACCGACAGCATCCTGCGCGATGTGCTCGGCTATGACGAGGCACGGATTGCGGCGTTGCGGGACCAGTCGGTGATTTGAGGCCGGCTGCGTTGCGGGCGAGTGATTTGGAGCCGGCCGAGGCGTTGACAGTTTTCAGCGGAGCTGGCGACGGTGCCAGCTCACTCGCCGCCTGAATCTCCGCAAATGAGGCCATCACCGCCGCTCGTCTAACGAAGCCAGCCAGCGCCGCCCCTCTTCCCAATCGCCGAGGCCGCTGTCGGCATTGATGTGGCCGCGAGGCCCGATATCGATCCAGCGGCTGCCCCACGCGCTCGCACAAGTCTGCGAAAACGGCACACCACCGTACGGATCGTCGCTGCTCGACACGACGATGCTCGCGAACGGCAGGCGCGTGCGCGGCACCGGCGCAAAGCCGCTGGCGTCCTGCGGAAAATGCGCCTCGGAGGGGTTGGGCACGGCCACCAGTAATGCACCGGCCACTTTCGCCAACCGCTCAACGCTCGCGTATTGCGACGCCCAGAAGGCGGTCGTCAGGCAGCCCAGGCTGTGCGCGGCGAACACCACCGGCGAGTCGGCTGCGGCCACTGCGGCGTCGAGCGTGCGGCACCACGCGTCGCGCGTCGGATGATCCCAGTCAGGCATTTGCACGCGCAAGAAGGCGGGATCGAGCGCTTCCCAAAGTGTTTGCCAGTGGCCCGTGCCGGAGTTCTGGTAGCCCGGCAGCACGAGTACGTTTAGTTTTTGTCCGCTCATTGCGTTCCCCGTCGCAGTTCGTTTTTCAAGTTCGCTTTCGCGATATGTTTCCGCGGTCCACGTCTGCAATTGTTGCTGCGGTACGTTTCTGCGGCACGTCTCCGCAGTCCGTTTCCGCAGTCCGTCGCCGCAGTTTGCTTCCGCAATCACCCACTTCGCCCGGCCAAAGCCGCATGCTTCAATGCATCACACGGCCCACGCCCACGCCGCGCGGATCAGCTGCCGGCTCAGGCGTCGTCCCTTCGACGCGGATCATCTGCACGTCGCCGTTAAACGACTGCCCTTCCAGCGTGTAGCCCCTGGCTTTCAGCTGATCGGCCAACTCACCCGTGATCGGATGATACGGCTCGAAATAGATCGTCTTCGGCGGCAGCAACTGATGATGGAACCGCATCGCAGCCAAAGCGTCGGCCGGTGTCAGATTGAAATCGTACAGGTTGGTCATGACCTGGAAGATCGACGTGAGTATTCGCGAGCCGCCAGGCGTGCCGATCACCAGCGACACCTTGTTGTCCTTCAACAGGATGGTCGGCGTCATCGACGAAAGCGGCCGGCGTCCCGGGGCCACCGTGTTCAGGTCGTCAGCCGTCGCGCCGGGCGTGCCGGCGGCAGCCGGTTTGGTGACGAAGTCGTCCATCGCGTCATTGAGCAGGAAGCCGCCGCCGTCCACCACCACGCCGGAACCGAAATCCCCGTTCAGCGTGTAGGTGTTCGACACGGCGTTACCCCACTTGTCGACCACCGAATAATGCGTGGTTTGCGCTTTCTCCGGCATCACGTCGCCGAAGCCGCCTTTAACGGGCGTCGCGCCCGGCACTTCGTCGGGTTTCACTTCATCGGCGCGTTGCGCGAGGTAGGCGTCGCTGGTCAGTTTGTCGAGCGGCACCTTGTACGAATCGGGGTCGCCAATGTATTGCTGGCGATCGGCGAACACGCGGTCTTCGATCTGCGCGATCAGATGGATATACGGCTCGGAATTCAGCTTGAGGCCATCGAACGCCGGCTTCAGATCGGCCTTCATCTTCAGCATCTGGATCAGCCCGACACCACCCGAACTCGGCGGCGGCGCGGTCACGACCTGGTAGCCGTTCCAATTGGCGGTGAGCGGCTGGCGCCAGACAGCCTTGTATTGAATCAGGTCCGGCTTCGTGACCAGACCGTGGCCGTACATCTGCTGGGCGATCAGATCGGCGGTGCGGCCTTCGTAGAACTCACGGCCGCCATCGCTGGCGATACGCGAGAGCGTTTGCGCGAGTTCCGGCTGGCGATACATCACGCCCGCCTTCAGGTTCGAGAAGTAGGCGTCGAAATTGGTCTTGCCGGCGAAACTCTTCGCCGCCGCGTCGTGGCGCTGCTGCAACCCTGCGTCGACCTGAAAGCCGTCGGTGGCGTAACGGATCGCGGGCGCCAGCACCTGCTTCCATTTCAGCTTGCCGAAACGCTGCTGCGCTTCCCACATGCCCTCGACGGTGCCCGGCACGCCCACCGCGCGATGGCCGACGAGGCTCATACCCGGCACGAGGTTGCCTTTATCGTCGAGGTACATGTCGCGGGTCGCCTGTTGCGGCGCGCGCTCGCGATAGTCGAGAAAATACGGCTTGCCGTCCATGAACACGGTCATGAAGCCGCCGCCGCCGAGATTCCCCGCGTCCGGACAGGTCACGGCCAGCGTGAAGGCGATCGCCACCGCGGCGTCCACCGCGTTGCCGCCGGCGGCGAAGATCTGCTGCGCGGTGTCGGCGCTGAAGCGATCCGGCACGGCCACCGCCGACGCGTCCAGCACGGCCTTGGGCGGCGGCGTTTTCGCGAGCGCGGGGACGGGCGCGGCGAAGCTGCCGGCGAGCGCGGCGAACACGGCCGCAGCCGTCACGATCCGTGCGAAAGACAAAGAGGCGAAGGGCGCGCGAGGCGCGTCATGCGACGGGACGGACATCTGAGGAACTCCGGGAACTAGGAACGCCATGTTGCACGAACGGAAAGCGTCCATGCCAGGGCGGCCCAATGGGTGACGCGGCCTGCGTGCCCAGCCGCACTGCGGTTGGCGCTACATGGCAGGGCACAGGCAGCGCAATCCAAAACGGCTTGAGCGGGGCGCGGGTGTGCGGCGAGGCGGTCTGGCTTGCGCCGCACGGGCGCAAAGCGGCGCCGGGGAAAAAATCCGTGGGCGAACATCATGTTGCCCGTGCGCGGCGCGTGGAGAGTGCGCCGCCCGCATCGTAAGTCGCCATGGACCGCGCCAACAAAACGTTTTACCTCCTGTTACAGCACATTAAACGCAGCTTGCAGGATCTCGTCCGCCCCCAAAAACCGCCCGAAACCGCTCAAACGTTGGCTGCGCGCCGCACTCGCCTGCCGCAAGCGAACGCGTCAGGTAGAATTGACGGATAAGTGGGCGCATTGCGCGTCCCCGACAGACTTTCACCTTCTCGCATGAATACCGAACGCAACGACGCGCCAGCGGCATCCAATTTTATCCGCAACATCATTGACGAAGACAACCGCACCGGCAAGTGGGAGCAGCGCGTCGAAACGCGCTTTCCGCCCGAGCCGAACGGCTACCTGCACATCGGTCACGCCAAGAGCATCTGCCTGAACTTCGGCGTGGCGCGCAGCTACGGCGGCGTGTGCCATCTGCGTTTCGACGATACGAATCCGGAAAAGGAAAGCGTCGAGTACGTCGACTCGATCATCGACTCCGTGCGCTGGCTCGGTTTCGAGTGGGAAAAAGGCGGCAAGGAACAGCTCTACTTCGCGAGCGACTATTACGACAAACTGTACGAATTCGCCGAACTGCTGATCGAACGCGGCAAGGCGTATGTGGACAGCCAGTCGGCCGAAGAAATGCGCGCGAATCGCGGCTCGGCTTCCGAAGTCGGCACGCCGTCGCGCTTCCGCGAGCGTTCGGTGCAGGAAAACCTCGACCTGTTCCGCCGCATGAAAGCCGGCGAGTTCAAGGAAGGCGAGCATGTGCTGCGCGCGAAGATCGACATGTCGTCGCCGAACTTCAACATGCGCGACCCGGTCATCTACCGCATCCGCTTCGCGCATCACTACCGCACCGGGGACACATGGTGCGTGTACCCGATGTACGACTACACGCACTGCATCTCGGACGCGCTGGAAAACATCACGCATTCGCTGTGCACGCTCGAATTCGAAGACCACCGTCCGCTGTACGACTGGATTCTGAACGAGTTGGCCGAAGCTGGAATCTTCACGCGCCCGCTGCCGCAACAAATCGAGTTTTCGCGCCTGAACCTGACCTACGCGATCACCAGCAAGCGCAAACTGCTGCAACTGGTGACCGAAGGCCATGTCGAGGGCTGGGACGATCCGCGTATGCCGACTATCGTCGGTGTGCGCCGCCGCGGTTTCACGCCGGAAGCGATCCAGTTGTTCTGCGAGCGCATCGGCGTCACCAAGGTCGATTCGTGGATCGACATGAGCGTGTTCGAAGGCGCACTGCGCGACGATCTGGACGACAAGGCGCCACGCACTGCTGCCGTGCTCGATCCGGTCAAGCTGATCATCGACAACTTCCCTGAAGACGTGACCGAGCCGTGCAATGCGCCGGTCCACCCGCATCATCCGGAAATGGGGGTTCGGGAGTTCCCGATCTCCCGCGAACTGTGGATCGAACGCGAGGACTACAACGAAACGCCGCCGAAGGGCTACTTCCGCCTGTTCCCGGGCAACAAGGTGCGCCTGCGCTACGGCTATGTGATCGAATGCATCGGTGCGGACAAGGACGAGAACGGCAACATCGTCGCGGTCCACTGCAACTACTTCCCTGACAGCAAATCGGGCACGGAAGGCGCGAACACCTATAAGGTCAAGGGCAACATTCACTGGGTCAGCGCGGCAGGCGCGGTCCCGGCCGAAGTGCGCATCTACGACCGTCTGTTCAAGGAACCGCAACCGGACGCCGGCGGCCGCGACTTCCTCGAAGCGCTGAATCCGGATTCGAAGCGCGTGGTCAACGCCTACCTGGAACCGGGTGCGCGCGACGCGCTGCCGGAACAGCGCTATCAGTTCGAGCGCCACGGCTATTTCGTCGCCGACCGCGTCGATTCGAAACCGGGCAAACCCGTATTCAATCGCATCGTCAGCTTGCGCGACAGTTGGGGCAAGCCGGCGTAAGCTGGAGCCACAACAGCGCGAAGCGCATCTGACGTAGCTTCTCTGAAGTCAAATACGGCGTGCATTTCGCGAGCGGGATGCACGCCGTTTCGTTGCATCATGTTCCATCGACAGTGACAGCGCGGCATCCGTGCACGCGCGAGTCCGGGAGGCCCGATGAAAGTTGCAGCCCGTCGCGGGGTAAGTGCATGGGACACAGCATCAGGCGCGGGTCATACGCGTGCCGTTGCTGTTACGCGCATAACCCGCGCCGCTCGCGTCGCGCATAGCATGCGCTGCGCACTCGTGGCGCTGGGTGCGTTCGGCGCGGCATCGCTCGCCTGCCCCGCTCACGCGGACGAACTCACCGGCACGCTGAAGAAAATCCACGACGATGGCGTGGTCGTACTCGGCGTGCGAGAAGCGTCGATTCCCTTCTCCTACTTCGACGGCACGCGCACGGTCGGCTACTCGCAGACCATCGCGCTGCAGATCGTCGACGAAATCAAGAAAACGCTCGGCCTGCCGCAACTGAAGGTGCACGAAATCACCGTGACCTCGTCGAACCGCACGCCGATGTTGCTGAACAACCAGATCGATCTGGAATGCGGCTCAACCACGCACACGGTGGAACGCGAAAACGTGGCCGCGTTCTCGAACAGCTTCTTCCAGTACGCGGTGCGCATGATCGCGCGCAAGAGCAGCGGCATTACGGATTTTCCCGACCTGGCCAGCAAGACGGTCGTGACGACCGCCGGCACCTCCGACGAGCGCCTGCTGCGCCGCCTGAACACCGAGAAGCATCTGAACATGCGCATCACGAGTGCGCGCGATCATGCGGAAGCATTCAGCGCGGTCAAGGATGACCGGGCCGTGGCCTTCGTGATGGACGAGCCGATCGTGTACGGTTTCAAATCGACCGACCCGCACCCCGAAGACTTTGTGGTAACCGGCACGCCGCTCGGCTATGAGGTCTACGCCTGCATGTTCCGCAAGGGCGACGAGCCGCTGCGCACGCTCGTGAACGGGGTGATCGCACGCGGCCAGCTTGCCGGCGACGCGGAACGTCTATACAACCAGTGGTTCACCCAGCCGATTCCGCCGCACGGCATCAATCTGAATTTTCCGTTGTCGGAACAGAACCGCACGCTATTCGCGCATCCGAACGACCGCGCGCTCGACTGAGCGCGCCGGCAGCGCGCGTGGCGGATGCAGGTGGCGGGTATTGCCAGCGCTACAGTCCAAACAACCCATGCAACGCTATAGCGTTCGATGCAGTTCCGCGAGCGAAAGCGTGGTCTGAAAGAGCCGTGTGAGACTGCGGCTCGCATACTGCTCGACTTCGTCCGGTGCGGTCCAGCGATATGCGTCCATTTCGGGGATCAGCGTGCCGTCGGAGCGGCGCGGAAACAGCGACGTGCAGGTGCAAGAAGACAGATCGAGTTCGTCGGCCGTCGCGCGCGCCGCGAACAGATGCAGATCCTTGTCGCGCCGATAGACGAACAATCCGAGATCCTTCAAGCGACCGGGTTCGATCACGATACCGGTCTCCTCGACCATCTCGCGCAACGCCGTGACGTGTGGCGCCTCGCCCTCTTCGCCATGCCCTTTCGGAACGTCCCAGTGAGACGTTTCGGTGGCATGCGCGAGCAGCACCCGGCCGTCCGGGTCGAGCAGCACGACACCGCACGAGACGACCCGCGCGCTCATCGACGCAACGCGCCGCAAGGACGCACAACTTCGGGCTGCGCCGGCGGCAAGCCGGCGCGCGCCATCATACCGGCCCGCACGCTCAGTGCTTTTTCTGCAATTGCCAGTTGCCGCCGCCCTGTTTGCAGAACTGCGGACGCAGGTTCATCGACTGCCCTTTCGCATTCAGCGCGACGCCGACGTCGCGGCAAGTGCGCTCGCCATCCTTCGCCGTGCTGGCGATGCTGATCGTCGCGTCGATCTTCACGCTGTTGCCGGTGTCTTCGTTAACCCAGTTCACGCTTTCGCCGTCCTGCTTGTCGTTCAAGGCAGCGAACACGGCGCTCTTGATCGAGTCGACGTCGCGTTGCTTCATGTAGCTGATCGGCGTGTCGTTCAGAAAACCGAGGTTTGCCGCTTGCGCGCCAATGGCGCCGCCAAGCAGCAGGCCACCGACGGTCAGGTGAAACAGGACACGGGTTCGCATCGACATGAAGGGTTCTCCTCGAAGAGTAGTTCGGCGGTCTCGAGCGCGTTCACGGCGGCTCGTGATCTGGACCCCAAAAGCATAGCATGTCACCCTCGAAGCGGCCGCGTGGATGCGGCCTCGCAACGACCCACGGCAAGCCTGCAGCATCCGATTGCCGCCTTGCGGGAACGACCTGGCGCGACGACCGCTCAGACTTTTTAGGACGAGTCTCATATCTTCTTATGAAACGTCTTCTTAAGATAGGTCTGTTGCGCTGTAGCGCTGATCAAGCTTCCACCGCCGCCCTATGGACATCTCGTTTGCTCTCGAAACCTTCACCGTCGCGCTCGCGCTCTTTTGCGTCGCGCTGGTGCCGTTCGCCATCGGCCGCGATCCCGGTCTTGCGCGGCGCATCGTGCAAATGGACAGCCTCCCTCGCGCACGCTGGCCGAATCTGCTGACACGCGCCGGCATTGCATGCGTCCTCATATCGTTCGCGCTTCTGCTGGTCGGCTGCTACTACATCATTGCCGGCGCGGGCCACTGACCTCGCCCGCGGCGGCACGTGCCGCCCCGATTAGCGGCGCGTCCATCGCCCGGCGATCAATTCGCCGCCGCCTTATTTCCCGCCTTATATCCATCGGTGAGCGTATTCAAAAACGCCACCACATCCTTGATTTCAGCCTCGTCGAGCACCGGCTTGTCACCCGGCTTGCGATCGAACGGCGGCTCGGTGTTCAGATTGGCCCAGTAACGCTGCGGCAGATCGTCGAACTTCTGCACCTTGCCCTTCACGACCGGATAAAACTTTTCCGGGTTCGTGTCGCGTTGCGCATAAAAACGCACTGCCTGATCCAGCGAATGATAGATGCCGTTGTGGAAGAAACTCTTCTTCAACGCGACGTTGCGCAGCGTCGGCGTGCGGAAGATGCCGCAAAACTCGGCACGCCCCCCTAGATCGGTACGCTCCGGCCCGCATGCGCCGAGGTCGTAGAAATGCGGATCGCGATTCACCGGCAGCGCGCGGTTGCGCGGCACGCCGATCGCAATCAGACCGAAGTCGCTGAACTGTGGCGGCGCGCCGTCCATGGTGCGCTGGCTGATGTGGCAGCTCGCGCAATTACCCTTCTTTTCGTCGTTGAAGACTTCCAGACCGTGTAGTTCGGCCTTGGTCAGTTGCGCTTTGCCCGCCAGATACGCGTCGTACTTGCTGGTGTACGGATAGAAAATCTCGGGCGCCTGCTCGAAGGTTTCCAGCGCTTGCAGCACGGCGTTGAAAGTGGCGGCATCGCTATCGAAAATATGCTCGCCAAATGCCGCGCGAAAAGCCTCGGCATACGGCGCGGCTTTCACCGCCGCCGTGACCTTCGCAGGCGTGCTGCCCATTTCGAACGACGACAGCAGCGGAATACGCGCCTGATCCGAGCCGCGGTCGACCCTGCCGTCCCACGTCAAGCCGCCGGTCGGCCCGGCATCCACGCTCTCATCGCCTTCGTCGTCCGACTCGTGATAGTGCTCGGCGAACGCCGGCACCGATTGCAGGTACTTGAGCGTCGGCGCGGCGCGCATGCCGGTGCGGTGCATGTCGTTGCCGCCCAGTTGTACCGACAGCGAATTCGCCGGCGAAAAGCCGTGAGCGGGGCTGTGGCACGACGCGCAGGCCAGCTTGCCCGAGCCGGATAGCGACGCGTCGAAGAACAGTTGCTTGCCGAGGGCCGTCATCTGCCGCACGGATTCGTAGACTTGCGCGCGGGTCTGACCGGCTTCATGTGCCGTCACCTTGACGGTAGAGGCCACCGTAGAGGTGGACGCCGCCGACGCACTCGTCTGGCGCCCGACGCCCGCATTGGCATTGGTATTGACGTTCGTATCCACCCTGGCGCTCACTTGCGCGTTGCCATTCCCGTCGGCCTTGCCCCCCGCTGTCTGCGAGCCTGCGTCGCACGCGGCCAGCGTCACGGTCATGGCCGCGAGCGCCATCGCCAGCAACGCGCCAATGCCTGCCGGCCTCACGCGCCGCCGCGCCTGCGGCCGAACCGTCGTTTTACGAATCCCCGCGAGACCAAGCCGCATATGAATGATGTGAGTTTGCGATATTGAAGTCCGCGAGCGTATTTCATCGACATGTCGTTTAAATGACATACAGCCGACGAAAATATCGAAACCCAAGCCATTCGTAATTAGTTACATGTTTCTGTCAAATTCCTTGTTCAAACTTTCGCTCGCGGCCATCCGTGTAAACAATGCACGCGGCCCGTCCCCAACGCGAGAGAGAGAACACATACCAAATGAACAAAAAACTGATCTGCGCGGCGCCTATCGCGATCGCGGCAGCGTTGAGTCTGTATGCGTGCGGCGGCGACAATGTCACCGCGCAACCGGACATCACGTCGATCAAGACGGTCGTGGTGATCTACGCGGAGAACCGCAGCTTCGACAATCTGTACGGCAACTTCCCCGGCGCCAACGGTCTGCAGAACGTGACGGCGGCGAGCGCCACACAGGTCGACCGCGACGGCACGGTGCTCGCCACGCTGCCGCAAGTGTGGAACGGCCTGACGCAAACCGGCGTGACACCGGTCGTGACGCAAGCGATGACGGCCAACCTGCCGAACAGCCCGTTCGCCATCGACGATCCGAATGGTTTCAACACGCCAATCACGGCCACGACGCGCGATCTGTATCACCGCTTCTATGAAAACCAGATGCAGATCAATGGCGGCAAGAACGACAAATTCGCCGCGTGGGCGGATTCCGGCGGCCTCGTCATGGGTCACTACACGCTCAACGCCGACAAGCTGCCGTTGTGGAAAATCGCCCAGCAATACACGCTGGCCGACAACTTCTTCATGGGCGCGTTCGGCGGCTCGTTCCTGAATCACCAGTGGCTGGTTTGCGCGTGCACGCCGACCTATCCGAATGCGGACAAGAGCCCGGCAGCCGCCTCGATCTCGTCGGTCGAGAGCGACGGCGTGACGCTGAAGCTTGCGACCAACTCGCCGGCGTCGGCGCTGAGCGGCCCGCCGAAATACGTGCTCTCGGGCAACCTGACGCCTGACTTCTACGCGATCAACACGATGCAGCCGCCGTATCAGCCAAGCGGCAACAAGGCGGCTTCGGGGGGCGATTCCAACCTGGCCGACCCGACTGCGGCCACCACGTTGCCGGCGCAAACGCAACAACACATCGGCGATCTGCTGAACAACGCGAAGGTGTCGTGGGCGTGGTACGGCGGCGCGTGGGGTGCGGCGGTGTCGGCGGTGCAAAGCGGCACGTCGAACGTGATCTACGGCGCGAATCTGACGGCGCCGAATTTCCAGCCGCATCACCAGCCGTTCAACTATTTCGCCGATCTCGCACCGGGCTCCGCGAACCGTTCGCAGCATTTGCTCGACGGCGGTCTGGCGGGTTCCGAGTTCATCAAGGCGATCGACGGCGGCACGCTGCCGCAAGTGTCGTTCTACAAGCCGCAGGGCAACCTGAACGAGCACGCGGGTTACACCGACGTCGCCTCGGGCGACCAGCACATCGCCGACGTGATCTCGCATCTGCAGAAAAGCCCGCAGTGGAACAACATGCTGGTGGTCGTGACATACGACGAAAACGGCGGCTTCTGGGACCACGTCGCGCCGCCGAAGGCCGACCGTTGGGGTCCGGGCACGCGGATTCCGGCGCTGATCATTTCGCCGTACGCGAAGAAGGGTTTCGTCGATCACACGCAGTACGACACGACGTCGATTCTGCGTTTCATCACGCACCGCTTCGCGCTGCCGACGCTGCCAGGTATCGCAGCGCGTGATGCCGCGCTGGTCAGCAACGGCAGCAAGCCGATGGGTGATCTGACGGCCGCGCTGAACATCAGGCAGTAATCCGTTAGCAACAGTCCGCCTGACGGTGGGATTTTGACGGGGCAGCTTCGGCTGCCCTTTTTTGTTTTCGTCGCGCGGATCACCCCACGGCGCACGCGACTCGTTATCGACGCAAACAGCGACACAACGCGTTTGCACGAGCGGCGTATGCTTCGACGCAGGACGCAATCATTCCCGCCGATGGCGGCTCGAAACCCATAGCAACGTGTTGCAGGCTTGCCCACTTATTCAGGAGCTCGACAGCATGACTGAAAAAACCATCAAGGTACCCGGCCCCGATCATCCGATCACCATCGAGCCGGACAAAGCCCACGTGGTGGTGACGGTAGCCGGCCGCGTGATCGCGGATACGCACAATGCGCTCGTGCTGCGCGAGGCGTCGTATCCGCCGGTGTATTACATTCCACGCAATGACGTCGAGATGACGCTGTTGGAACGTACCGATCACGCAACCTATTGCCCATATAAAGGCGATTGCGCGTACTACAGCATTCCGATCGGCGGCGAGCGCGCAGTGAATGCGGTCTGGACCTACGAGTCGCCCTACGCGGCCGTGAAAGAGATCGCCCAGCATCTGGCGTTCTATCCGAACCGGGTCGATTCCATCGACGTGCAGCCGGCGGGGTAAACGGCCATGCGCGCATCGCAGCGGTGAGGCTTCGATGCGCGGCGCCAGGCTTTTGAAGTACGGCAGGAGGGACTCGAACCCCCCACCCTCGGCTTAGAAGGCCGATGCTCTATCCAGCTGAGCTACTGCCGTAATGACGTGAGGCGATGCTACACACGAAACGTGTACAACCTGCATCGCCCGCAATGAGAACCCTTAACGGGCATTGGAACCTGTGCTGTATGACTGCCACAGGGTTCATGGGATACCGAAATTCTAACTGACCGGGCCGAGGACTGTGGAAATCCAATCCGGCGCACGGCAACGCTGATCGGCAGTCACCACGCCGCATCGCAAAACAAACGGGCCCGACGCGTTGAGCCGGGCCCGGATTATAACCGATCGCTTCTTACCCGCCAGTCGCACGCCGGCACCTAGCCGACTGTAGCGGGCGTGTCGAACGCAATCAGACCTGCGGATGCAGCACGAACCAGCCGAGGAACACGATCCCCGCGATCACGCAGTACACGCCGAACGAAGCCAGACGTCCGCGGCCTTCGAAATAACGCATCAGGAAACGCACGCTGAGATACGCAGCGATTGCGGTCAGCACGCCGCCGAGCAATGCATCGGCGAGCTGGCCCGGCGCATGGAACAGTTTCGGCAATTCGAGCACGCCGGCCGCGAAGATGATCGGCGTGCCGAGCAGGAACGAGAACTCGGCGGCCTTCTCAGTCGTCAGGCCGGCCGCATTCCCGGCGATCATCGTCAGACCGCTGCGCGAGAAGCCCGGAATCAGCGCGCCGATCTGCGCGAGGCCGACGAAAAACGCCTGGCGGAAGGTCAGCTTCTCCGGCGCCTGGTGCGCGCGCGAACGTTGCAGGCGATCGCCGAACCACAGCAGCACCCCATTCACGATCAGGGCGACTGCGACAATGCGCAAATCGTGAAAAATCAGCTCAAGACGTTTCTCAAGAATCAGCCCGACGAGGCCAGCAGGAATCGTGCCGATGATGAGCGCCCACATCATGTGCGCGTCGTCGTTGCGACGGCCGCCGAACGAAGCGAAGAAGCCACGCACCAGCGCGCACCAGCGCTTGCGGAAGTACCACAGCAGCGCGAACGCCGTACCGAGATGCAACGCGACGAGGAACGGCAGCAACTGCGGCGCGTGCTTGTCGATATGCATGCCGAACAGGCCGGGTACGAGCAAGGTGTGGCCAAGGCTGCTGACCGGGAACAGTTCGGTGACGCCTTGCAGCACGCTCAGGAAAATCAGAAACGACAGGTTCACGCGGCGGTCCTTGTAAGGAAAATGTCGGGGAACAGCGCGCCGCACAAGGAGATCGACGGCGCGTCAAGAGCGCACCGATTATGCCTGGCTGCAAAGTCAGCGCCAAGCGTTTGAACCGCATTCGGGGAAATATTGATGCGCTGCGTCACAACTGGAAACCGTTGTTACGTCGCAGCAAAAGAAACAGAGCGCCGCCGGTGGCCGCCCTGCGTTTATGAGAAATTCAATGTGCTGATGCGCGAGAGTTGTGCCAGGCCCGTCGTACCAGGCCCGCATTGACGGCCGGGCAGAAGGCAAAACAGATGACTGGATCAGCGCTCGAGCTTGTAGAAAAAGTAGACCGTGCTTGCCGCGAACATGCCGAACAGCGCCACACCCATTGCCATTGCGAGATCCATAAAGCCTCCTGAGCCGATCTCGCCCGGTCGTTGAAGTGGCCGGGCAGTCAGTGGATTATCGACAAGGATAGTGCTTCCCGGACACCCGCAATTTCCCGAGAAGGGTTTCCCCGTAGCGCAAAGCAGCGCAAAATCGTTGCTTCGCGAGCCGTTACGCGGCGTAGTTCGAACGTTCACAACCCGCGTTCGAGCCGCGCTCAACTCACTTGAACCGCACCCAACCTTTTCTCAACCAGCCCATCGACCATGCCCCTCTCCCCGCAACAGGACATTCTCGAGATCGCCCAGGACGCCTCCGTGCTCCGTTTCTCGCCGCAAGCCGGCGGCCGTCTTTTGTCGTGGATCATCGACGGCGAAGAGGTCATTCATTGGCCCGAGAACGCCGACTGGAGCCAGCCGGCCAGGATTCGCGGCGGCAACCCGCTGCTGTTTCCGTTTCTGGGCCGGCATCGCGTCGACGGCAAGATCGGCTTCTGGCGTGACGCACAAGGCACGGTGCGCGAATTGCCGATGCATGGTTTCGCACGCGACCTGCCCTTTGAAGCCCACGCCGACGTACACGGCGCCGGTTTGCGCATGACCCTCGCCGACAGCGACGCGACACGCGGCGGCTACCCGTTCGGCTTCCGTTTCGAAGCGACGTACCAGCTCGTCGATACGCATACGCTGGAAGTCACGCTAAGCACCGCCAATACCGGCGACGTGCGGCTGCCCTACTACGCCGGCCATCACTTCTATTTCACGCTGCCGCATACGCAACGCGCCGAGACCTCGCTGGAACTGCCGCCCACCGAACGGTGCTACCAGCAGAGCGACGGCTCGATCGGCGCAGCAGAACCGGGCGCGGCGCGCTACACGCTCGACGAGGCGCGCATTCTCGACCGCTTCCATTGTCTCGTCGGTGCGCCGGACCAACCGGTACGCCTCGTCGCGCCCGGACTGAACCGGGTCATCACGATCGATCTGCAACGGCCGGACTCGGTGCCCTGGTATGCGATCACGACATGGACCGAAGCCGCTGAGTCAGACTTTTACTGCGTCGAGCCATGGCTGGGTCTGCCGGACGCGATCCACAACGGCCTGGGACTGCGCTGGCTCGAACCAGGACAAACCGAGACAGCCGCACTGCGTATCAGCGTCAGCAAGCTGCGCTGATGGCAGGTTTTCCGCTCATCGCGACGTGACGGGTTACGTGGCTTTTCGCCGCGTTCCCGCCGTGCGCGCCCGCCTCTGCATCCGTTTTTCGGATGCTGCAGCGCAAAACCGTTAGAATCGGACGCTTTGCATCTACCTGCCGCGTGATCGGGATCGGCGCGTGGCAGCGCTTTGCGAGGTCCAATGCTCAACACAACAAGAATGATGAAACAGCTCGCCTGCGCGTCGTTGCTGGCGGTGCTTGCCGCCTGCGGGTCCGCTCCGGTGGGGCCGGGCTTTTACCGCGTCGAACGGGGCGATACGCTGTCGAAGATCGCGCGCAGCAACCGGCAACCGGTGCAAAACATCGTGCGCTGGAACAACCTGACCAACCCGGACAGCATCGAGGTCGGACAGGTGTTGCGGGTCGCGCCACCGGGCAATGTGGCGTCTACAGGTGGTGCTGCGGGTGGTGCTGCGCGTAGCAGCGGGGCAGGAAGCGCGAGCGCTTCGGCGGCGCCCCGGCCGGCACCCGCCGATAGCGCGCCGCCGTCCGCGCCGGCTTCGGCGATCTCGCTGGTATGGCCTGCTGACGGCACGGTGATCCGGCCCTTCGACGGCGCCAATTCGAAGGGCATCGATATTTCGGCGGCGGCGGGCACCCCGGTGGTTGCCGCCGCGCCCGGCACGGTGGTTTATGCGGGTAACGGCTTGCGCGGTTACGGCAACCTGCTGATCCTCAAACACAACGCCGACTATCTGACTGCCTACGCGCACAACCGCGTGCTGCTGGTGAAGGAAGGCCAGTCGGTCGCCCGCGGCGACAAGATCGCCGAAATGGGCGACACCGACACCGACCGTGTCATGCTGCACTTCGAACTGCGCTATCAGGGCCGCTCGATCGACCCGTCGCGGGCACTGCCGGCGCGCTAGCCGCCCGGCCTCAGGCACGCGCCCTGCAACAGCAGTCGAGGGAACCGCGCGTGCTATAAAACACCCAATCCTATGCATGACGCGGCTTCGCGCCGCGTCCTCCCCTGTTATCTGTAAGGAATCTGCAATGAAGAGCGCACTGGCGTCCTTAACAACGGCCGCGGCGATCGGCCTCGGCCTGCTGACGCTCGGCAGCCTCGGCGGCTGTTCCAGCACCACCACCATGACCTACCTGCCAAGCGGCGATACGGGCTTTGCGATCAACTGCAGCGGCAGTGACGCGAGTTCCAGTTGGGCCGAGTGCTACAAACGCGCGGGCGAGGTCTGCGGCAACTACGGCTACGACGTCGTTTCGAAGGACGTCGACAACGGCGCGACCTCGGGTGGCTCGATCGGCGGAGTTTTCGGTGCGAACGTCAAAAACCGGTCGATGGTGGTTCGCTGCAAGCAGTAGAGGCAACGTGGCAACGCAATAACGCAGGCGCAGGGCCGCTCGAGCTGGCGGCGGCGCCCGCGGCCAGAGCGCGGATCGACGCGTTCGGCGAATGCGTGCGGCAAACGCGAACAGCGCGCCGAGCGCGATCGGCCAGAAAAAAAGCCCGGCACGAGGCCGGGCTAACGGGGGTTCGGCGCATATCGGCAAAGGACCGGTTCACCATGCGCCAGAAGGAAATCTAACAACCCGCCTTTACAAGCGCAATCTATTAATTTCGCGGGCAATGTGACGCGGCGTACGGAGTCCGCATTACGTGAAGAGAAAATGTCGGAAATAAGCTGGGTAAACGCCCTTATCTGCCTCGCATGAAACGTCATAAAATCAACAAGTCAAAATCGCGCGCGTGGTTCACCGGGCCTTATAAATCAAGCACCTACCCACGCGTCACCCGAAAAGCCTGACGAAAGCCCTTTGACCGATTCCCGCCAGCCCCGCCCAGCATGATCCGGACGCTTTATGTATTGCGAACCTTTAGTGCGCCAACGCACCATACCGAGGTATTAGCGATTATTGAGCGACGCGAATAAGTAATCGCATTTCTTCACAACAAATTCGCGAATAGCGAATACATTAAAAATCTTCAAATCCGCTGACAAATTGCGAGATTGAAAATCGACCGCGGTTAATGAATCAATAGATTAGATGATAAGCACAGGCCTTGATTCGTTCAAGCTGGCCGAATGGCTAAAATCGGCCAGCTTGCAGCGCGATCACATGACTCGCAGGCCCAGTTCGGTTACGAGCACCGCCGCCTGCTGATGCGAAATCGTCGCACCCTTGAACAGCGCCGCATCGACGAGCCGCACGCCGCTCAGATCCGCCTCGCGCAGGTCCGCGCCGTCAAAGCGCGCGCCTTTCAGATGAGCATCCTTCAGACTGCCGCCGTCGAAGATCGCCTCGCGGAAATCGACGCCGGCCAGATCGGCGTCGGAGAAATCGAGTTGCTGGAGGGTGGCCTTGCGAAACGACAGGCCGCGCAAATGCGCGCCCACCAGCAAGGTCTCGACGAAGCTCAACCCAAGTGCCGTACAGGCTTCGAAATTGGCGCCCGTCAGCTTGCAGCTATGAAACGACGCCGAGGCAAGCTTGGCGCGCCGCCAGCTCGTGTTGTTCAGATCGCTCGATTGGAACGCCGCATCGACCAGATCGGCCGACGCGAAATCCGCCTGGCGGCCGCGGCAACGAACCCAGCGCGTGTGCGACAGCGCCGCGCCAAAAAATGACGTCTCGACGATCGTGCAGCGATGAAACTCTGCGCCGCGCAAGTCGAGTCGCGACAGATCGGCGCCTTCGAAATCGCAATCGGTGAAATGGAGCGGCTCTCTATTGCCCGCCATGCTCGTGCCAATGAGGCGCTCCACATCGGTGCGCGTGAGTGTGGCGCCGGCCACTACATGAGCTTGCGCGCCCGCAGCGCGCGCCGTTGAATCCAGTGACATGAAGGTTCAGAATGATTTTCGGCAAAAGACCCTAAGCGTACCGGAACGCGCGCCGCCCTGGCGATCCGCGCCGATGGTTTATAGTAACGGCCCCGTCAGAACCCGCTTACGATGACTTCCAACGACGCCACTCATAGCCCGCTGTACGCCCAGCTGCTCGCCGAAACCGCCAAAATCGGCTGGACCGAACTCGAACGCTTTTTCGCGCGCGGCATGCTGCTGCGCGTCGCACGCGACATCGATCTGGTGAGCGTCGCCGAAGCCATCGCCAGCGACGACACCACGCAGGTCACGCAATGGCTGTCTTCCGGCCTCGTCGAACGCGTGCAGGCGGAAACCGCCGCCGATTTCGCCGCGCGCGATCCCGATCTGTGGGCGGTGGTCGTCTCGCCATGGGTGTGCGTGCAGGAACGTAATTGAGCGACCCCGCGCACGTCCCGAAGGAAGTCCCCCTGGGGAACGGCGCGAGCGCGACGGCCCCCGCCGTCCCGGTGCGCTGGCATCGCCGGGTGCTGACGCTGGCGTTTCCAATCGTCCTCGCCAATCTCACACAGCCGATTCTCGGCGCAGTCGACACTGCCGTCGCCGGCCATCTGGACGGCGCGTCCTATCTCGGCGGCGTCGCGCTCGGCGGCCTGTTCTTCAACTTCGTGTTCTGGGGCTTCGGCTTCCTGCGCATGGGCACCACGGGCCTCGTCGCGCAAGCGCACGGTGCAGGGGATCACGCCGAGTTGCGCAACAACGTCGTACGCGCGTTGTTGCTGGCGGCGGCGATCGGCGCCGCGGTGCTTCTGTTGCAAGTGCCACTGATCGATTACGCATTACGCGTGATCGGCGGCAGCGACGCGGTGCAGCGCCACGCGCAGATCTACTGCCACGCGCGCATCTGGGCCGCGCCGCTCGCGCTCGGCAACTACGTGGTGCTCGGCTGGCTACTCGGTACGCAGCAGGTGCGGCTTGCACTGCTGTCGCAAGTGTTCATCAACAGTGTGAACATCGCGGCGGTGCTGTTGTACGTGTACGTATTCGATTGGGGCGTGGCCGGCATCGGCGCGGCCACGGCCACCGCCGACGCGCTCGGCTTCGTGCTCGGCGCCGCGTTGTTGTGGCACGGCCGGCCGCGCGGTTTGCCTGCGCTAAACCGCGCCTCCCTCTTCGACGCTCCAGCCCTCAAGCGCCTGGTGGTACTGAATCGCGATATCTTCGTACGCACGCTCTGTCTGCTGTCGTCGTTCGGCTGGTTCGCGCATCTCGGCGCGAAGCAAGGTGACGCCACGCTTGCCGCCAACGCGCTGCTGCTCAATTTTCAGACCTTCATGGCTTATGGACTCGACGGCTTCGCTCACGCGGCCGAAGCGCTGGTCGGCGCTGCGATCGGCGCGCGCGACCGGCACGCTTTCGCGCAGGCCATCAAGGTGACGGCGCTATGGTCCGCGCTCGGTGCGCTGGGCTTCTCGCTGGTGTACTGGGGCGCGGGCTCATGGATCATCGAAGGTCTGACCAATCAGGCCGTCGTGCGCGCCACGGCCGAGACTTATCTGCCATGGGCCGCGCTCTTACCGGTGATCTCAGTGTGGGGCTTTCTGCTCGACGGCGTGTTCATCGGCGCCACTCGCACGCATGAGCTGATGACGTCGATGGTGGTCTCGTTCGCGGTATTCGTGGCGGCCTCGTGGGCCTTGCTGGCGCTGTATGGCAATCACGGTTTGTGGGCCGCGATGCTGATCTTCATGGCCGCGCGCGGCGTCACGCTCGCGCGCTTTTTGCCAGGTGTCGTGCGAGGCATGGCGGTGGCAGCGGTCTGAACGACAACGCCGCGCACGGTTACGGCTTGAAACAAGCGCACACATATCACGCGTGCACCTCGCCCTAGAATAACTGCAGCCCGCGCTGTCCGCGCGAATAGTCTGCGCGGGTCAGAAGCGCCGGCGTGCCCGCGCCGGTGCTTCGCTTTCGTTCCCGGTAAACGCTCAGGGCGCGGGCGCCATGACGGGCGGACGGTCGTCGGTAGGCACACCGTGGTAGTCGACGGGATCTTTCGGCGGCGGGCCGCCATGGTGGCCGGAAGGATCGTTGGCACAGCCGGCGAGCCCGGCAGCCAGCATCAAGACAATCAACAAAACACGGTTCATAGACTCTCGAAACAGAATGACAATAACGGCAACGAAGCGCCGAGAGTCTACCTGCAATTCGCATTCGACGATGTCGCGGCAGGCCGCGTCCCCATGCCACCCCCTGCCATTTTGTTACGCGTGTCCTACTATAGAGGCACGGCTGCGTGTCATAGGAGACTGCCATGGACGCTGAATCGATCGCAGGTCTGATCGGACTTGCAATAGGCCTGCTCGTGCTGCTCGCCCTGTCGATTTTCGAATCGAGAACCTACCGGCGCGAACACGACGGCGAAGGCATGCTGCATCACTGGATCACGCACCAGCACATGCCGCACTGGATGCGTCGCCGGCATTGAGCGGACAAACGGCGCGGCGCACTGCACCTTTTTTCTACCCGACGCAATTCGTGATTGACTCTGGCACCCAATGCCACGTAGAATCTCGGATTCGTCGGAGCGTAGCGCAGCCTGGTAGCGCATCTGATTTGGGATCAGAGGGTCGAAGGTTCGAATCCTTTCGCTCCGACCACGAAAAGCAATACGAAACCCGCGTAGCCTTCGGCTTCGCGGGTTTTTGCTTTTTGGGCGCCAGGGGCTGATGCGAACTGATGGGAACATTCGGCACGCGCCACCGCCTTGCGTCCTCACGAGCTCGCATGCGACAGTGATTGAAAACCCGGCGCTGTTATCTACGCCGCAACCAGAGTCAAGGAGACACGTATGAATCTGATCCTCTGGCGTCACGCCGAAGCCGAAGATTTCGCCGCGAGCGATCTCGCCCGTGCGCTCACCACGCGGGGCCGCAAACAGGCGCAAAACGTCGCCAAGTGGCTGCGCACTCGTCTGCCCGAGGACGCAGTGGTCCTCGCGAGTCCTGCGGTGCGCACCATCCAGACCGCGGAAGCCTTGAGCGACCAGTATCGCGTGGTGCGCGAACTCGCGCCTAACGCCAGTGCGGACGACGTGCTCGAGGCCGCGGGCTGGCCAAAAGGCATCGCACCCACTGTGGTGATCGTCGGCCATCAACCGACGCTCGGCCACGTTGCGGCGCGTTTGCTCGGCAACAGCGGAGCGAGTTGGCCGCTGAAGAAAGCCGGCCTGTGGTGGATCGAAAGCCGTGAGCGCGACGGCGACGACCAGGCCGTGCTGCGCGCGGCGATGAGCCCCGATCTGATCTGAGCTGAACTGAACCAATCAGGTCACGCGGCCTGGTACTCAAAGAGGCGCAGTTGCGCCCGCCAGTCCCAACGGTCGCGCAGAAACAACACATGACCCGCCCGGCCCACGACATTACAAGCCGTGCGCGCGCAGCTTACGGGCAGTCATCCAATCGTCACAGCTTTGCCATGCGAGCGTCACCAGGCGTTACTACATTGGCGAAAAAAGAAATCTCCCTTTTTTCGACCAGGACGCCACATGCGAGAACTGCCGACGCCCACCCTGCCCCTGGCTTCGATCTTCGAAACGCGCCGCCTGCCGCGCGCCGAAGAGACAGTCACCGCCCAGCATCGCCTGCAAGTGACGTGGGCACGCACCGACGAGCAACTGCGCGAGGCCCAGCGTCTGCGCTACCGTGTATTCGCCGATGAAATGGGCGCCCGTCTGACGGGTCCGGCCGGCCTCGACGTCGATGCGTTCGATTCATACTGCGATCACCTGCTGGTGCGCGATCTCGACACGCTGAAGGTGGTCGGCACCTATCGCGCGCTGCCGCCGCATCAGGCCGCCCGTATCGGACGCCTGTATGCCGAAAGCGAATTCGACGTGTCACGTCTCACGCACCTGCGCGCGAAGATGGTCGAAGTGGGCCGCTCATGCGTGCACCCCGACTATCGCAGCGGCTCGGTGATCATGTCGTTGTGGGCAGGGCTCGCCGCGTACATGAAGCACAACGGCTACGAGACGATGCTCGGTTGCGCGAGCGTCGCGATGGTCGACGGTGGCCACTACGCAGCGAATCTTTACTGCTCGCTGCGCGACAACGCGATGACGGCGCCGGAATATCGCGCGTTCCCGCACACGCCGCTGCCGGTGGAAGAATTGCAAACCGGCGCCGACGTCGCACCGCCGCCGCTGGTGAAGGGCTATCTGCGCCTCGGTGCGAAGATTTGCGGCGCACCGGCCTGGGATCCCGACTTCAACACCGCCGACTTTCTGACGCTGTTGCGCCTGACGGATATCAACGCGCGTTACGCGCGGCACTTCCTCGGCGACGCATCGCCACGCTGAGCGGCACACGCGAACCGCCCGGCATATTCAGCCGGCGGCTGAGCGACTGAAAACTGAAGCGCATAAAAAAAGCCCAGCTAATCCGCCGGGCTTTTTCATTTACCGCGCATGATTCTCAATCGTCCGTGTAAACCACGCGATAGGGAATGCCAACCTTCTCCCACTCTGCAGCTTCCTGGATCAGACTGTAATCCGTCAGCGGATTGTTAGCCACCCACTCATTCGGCAAACGCACTTCGTAACCGCCATTGACCTGCGCAACCGCGATCCCCGGCAAGCCGACATCCGCACGCCGGCGGCACAGCAGCGCCGCGAGCCGCAGACAGAACAGCAGCGGCCATTCCACTTCGCGCGTTTGCGACAGCTTGCCGAGTTTCCCCGCGTGGCCGAGCACCAGCGCGGCGAGCCGCGCCTGATCGGTGCGCGAAAAACCCGGCATGTCGGCGTTGCTGGCGATATAGGCGGAATGCTTGTGATAGGCGCTGTGCGAAATCGACAGCCCGATTTCGTGCAAGGCCGCAGCCCAGCCGAGGAACATGCGATTCTCGGCGCGGCGCTCTTCGTCCGGTTCGGCAAACTGCTCGTAAAAGCGCACCGCGAGTTCACCGATACGCCCGGCCTGCGCGCGGTCCACACCGTAACGGCGCATGAAGCCTTCCACCGTCACCGTGCGCATGTCCTCGTGCTGCGAACGGCCCAGCAGGTCGTACAGCACACCGAGGCGCAGCGCGCCGTCTGTCGTATCGACGTAATCGACGCCGAGTTCGTCGAACACCGCGATCATGATCGACAGGCCGCCGGCCAGCACCGGAATGCGATCGCCCTTCAACGCGACCAGCTTCAGACGATTGACGTTTTCCGCCTTGATCAGCGCGCGCTTGAGGCGCTCCAGCCCACCGCGCGAGATGCCGTGCGTGACGCCCGGGTCGTTGAAGCCATTGGCCTCGACCAGTTCGGCGAGCGCCCGCGCGGTGCCGGACGAGCCAATCGCCTGCTCCCAGCCGGTTTTCTTGTACTCGGCGGAAATGATCTGAATTTCACGGCTCGCGGCAAGTTCGGCCTGACGCATCGTGTATTCGTCGACATTGCCCGCCGGGAAGAATGCGCGGCTATGACTCACGCAGCCGATATACAGGCTCTCCATCTTGATCGGCGTGTAGTGCGACCCGATGATGAATTCCGTCGAGCCGCCTCCGATATCCACCACGAGACGCTTGCCCGCGCTTGCGGGCACAGAGTGTGCAGCGCCTGCATAAATCAGGCGCGCTTCTTCACGCCCGGCGATCACTTCGATCGGAAAACCGAGCGCGGCTTGCGCCTCGCCGAGAAACTCGCCCGCGTTCTTGGCGATGCGCAACGTATTGGTGGCGACGGCGCGAACGTGATCGGGATGAAAGTCGCGCAGCCGCTCGCCGAAGCGCTTAAGCGCGTCCCAGCCGCGCACTTGCGAGGCGCGGTCGAGCATCTTGTCGCGCGACAGACCGGCGGCAAGACGCACCGGTTCGCGCAACGCATCGACCTGATAGATCTGGCTGCCCGCATCGGTTTCCTCGACCCGGCCCACGATCAGCCGGAAGCTGTTCGAGCCGAGGTCGACGGCAGCGAGGAGTTGTGGAGTAGTGACCATCGAGTAAGCGGACTCCATGCGCGCGAGCGCGGCGGCGGTAGATGCGAAAGGTGCCGGATGCCCACCGGATGCCTTGGGCGCCTTGTGGCCGGCCGCGCTGTTCAAAGACGCCATTCTAAGCGTACCGGACCTCACGATGTCGCCTCGCAGTAATGGGGGTGCCCTATGGTCCCACATGCACTGCGTCATAATTACGACACGCAATGAATACGGCGTAGAATTTATAACTTCGAGAATGTCATAACAACGTCATCATACTGTGAGAATTTCCGAGCGTCTTTTCGTCTCCCCTCCTGACATTCCATTCTCGCTGCCGATGTCCATCCGCTACCCCTTATTGAATCGCGAGCTGGGCATTCTGGGTTTCAACGAGCGTGTGTTGGCACAAGCTGCCGACCCTGCCGTCCCTTTGCTCGAACGCCTGCGCTTCATCTGCATTACCAGTAGCAACCTCGACGAATTCTTCGAAGTCCGCATGGCCGGACTGCAGGAACAGATGCGCGACAACCCGGGCGCAATGTCACCTGATGGCATGTCGCTGCAGCACGTATACGACCTCGTGGTCGAGCGCGCGCAGAGGCTCGTGCATCGCCAGTACACCATGCTGCACGACACGGTGCTCACCGCGCTCGAAGCAGAAGGCATCTATTTTCACGGCACTGAAGCGTGGAACGAAGCGCAGACCGAATGGGCGCGCAACTACTTCTTCGACGAACTGCTGCCGGTGCTCACGCCGATCGGCCTCGATCCGGCTCACCCGTTTCCGCGCGTGCTCAACAAGAGCCTGAACTTCGTCGTCGAACTCGAAGGCAAAGATGCGTTCGGCCGCCAGGCGATGATGGGCATCGTGCAGGCGCCGCGTGCCTTGCCCCGGCTCGTGCGCATGCCGCAGGAGCTGTCGGGCTATCCGCATGGTTTCGTGCTGCTGAGTTCGTTGCTGCAGCGCTTTGTCGGCGAGCTGTTCCCGAATCTGGTGGTGCGCACCTGTAACCAGTTTCGCATCACACGCAATAGCGAACTGTTCGTCGACGAAGACGAAATCACCAATCTGCGTGTCGCGCTGCAGGGCGAACTGCCGGCACGCCATCTGGGCAATGCAGTGCGGCTCGAAGTATCGGCGGAGACGCCCTCGCATGTCGTGCGGCGCCTGCTCGACGAAAGCGGCCTGACCACCAAGGATTGCTATTTCGCCGACGGCCCCGTCAATCTGGTACGGCTGATGCAATTGCCGGAGATGGTGGACCGGCCCGACCTGAAATTCGTGCCGCATATTCCGGCGATTCCCCCGCAGATCGCCAACAGCACCAGCATGTTCGACGTGATCGATCAGGGCGACGTGCTGCTGCATCACCCTTATGAGAGCTTTCAGCCAGTGCTCGAGTTGCTGCTGCAGGCAGCTAAAGACCCGAACGTGATGGCCATCAAGCAGACCATCTATCGCACCGGCACCGACTCGCCGCTGATGGACGCGCTGATGCAAGCCGCGCGCAACGGCAAGGAAGTGACGGTGGTGGTCGAACTGCTTGCGCGCTTCGACGAAGAAACCAACATCAACTGGGCGTCGCAGCTTGAAGCGGTGGGCGCGCACGTCGTGTACGGCGTGGTGGGCCACAAGTGCCACGCAAAGATGATGCTGATCGTGCGGCGTGTGTCGTCGGGCGGCAAGACCACACTCAAGCGTTACGTGCACCTGGGTACCGGCAACTATCACCCGCGCACCGCGCGTCTTTACACCGACTTCGCCCTGATGACCGCGGATCAGAAAATCTGCGAAGACGTGCACCATGTGTTCCAGCAACTGACCGGCATCGGTGGTGAACTGTCGCTGCACGAGTTGTGGCAGTCGCCGTTCACGCTGCATCCGAAACTGGTTGAATCGATTCGTGCGGAAGCCGAGCATGCTCGCGCCGGCAAGAAGGCGCGCATCGTCGCGAAGATGAACGCGCTGCTCGAACCGACCGTGATTGCCGAGCTGTACGAAGCGTCACAGGCAGGCGTGAAGATCGATCTGATAGTACGTGGCGTGTGTTCGTTGCAACCGGGTGTGCCGGGCCTGTCGGAGAACATCACGGTGCGTTCGATCGTCGGGCGCTTTCTCGAGCATCACCGCATCTTCTACTTCTACGACGGCGGCAAGGAACAGGTGTATCTGTCGAGCGCCGACTGGATGGACCGCAATTTCTTCCGGCGCGTTGAAGTGGCGTTTCCTGTCAACAACCGTCGTTTGAAGCGGCGTGTGATCGCCGAAGGCCTCTCGGCCTTTCTCGGCGACAACCAGTCCGCGTGGCTCATGCAAAGCGACGGCCACTATCGGCGCCGCCGGCCGGGCAAATCCTCGCGCAATGCCCAGATGAGCCTGCTGGGGAAATTCTGTTCGTGAGTTTCGTGATGTCCTGATCGTGTTCGCGCGCCGCCGAAGCAAGCGGCGCTGCACATGAAAAAAGCCCGCCTTGTCTTGTTACAGGCGGGCATTTTTTCAGGCCAACGTTTTCAAACCGGCGCCGGTTGCCGACGCGCCGTGCGAAACACCGGGAAACGCACGGTGAACGTGCTGCCACGTCCCTCTTCGCTCTTCACGTCGAGCTGCGCATCGTGCCGTTGCAGCACATGCTTGACGATGGCGAGACCGAGGCCCGTCCCACCCGTATCGCGCGAGCGGCTGCGGTCAACGCGATAGAAACGCTCGGTCAGACGTGGAATGTCCGCGGCTGGAATCCCCAAGCCGCTGTCCGTGACCGAAAAAACCGCACAGCCGCCGTTGGCCTGCCAACTCACCCTGATCGCACCGCCGTCCGGCGTATAGCGGATCGCATTGGTCACGAGGTTGCCCAACGCACTGAGAATTTCCGTTTCAACGCCGGTTACCGTGAGCCCTTCGTCGGCGTCGAACACGATCTTGTGATGGTCGCTCGACAGGCTTTGCGCGTCGTCGCGCAGATGCCGCAGCACAGCGCGCATATCGATCATCTGATCGCTCGGCGGCTTGTTGTCGCCTTCTAGCTTCGCGAGCACCAGCAAGTCGTTGACGATATGCCGCATGCGCGAAGCTTGCTGCTCCATCAGTTCGAGGTAGCGCCCGCGCTCGGCTTCGCTCAACGGCAGTTCCCGCATCGTCTCGAGAAAACCCGACAATACGGTCAACGGTGTCTTCAATTCATGCGACACGTTAGCGACGAAGTCGCGCCGCATCGCGTCGGTACGCTCCAGCTCGGTGATGTCCTGCGACAGCACCAGCTTGCGATTCTCGCCATACGGAAACACCTGCACCGACAGCACGTTCTGGCGCTTCTCGCCCATGCCGCGCATGATCAGCATCTGTTCGTAGCGTTGCGAATTCAGATAGCGCACGAAATCGGGCTGACGCACGAGATGTGTGATGTGCTGGCGCAGATCGCGTTTCGCATCGAGTCCGAAATGGAGTTCGGAGATCGCGTTGCACCACTCGATCTGATCGTGATCGTCGAGCATCGCCACGCCGTTCGGCGACGCCTGGATCGCCTGGATGAAACGCGAATGCTGTTGTTCGACCTGACGCACCTGCGCATGCCAGCGCTTCGCAAGCTTATGCAGACGGTAGTAGATTTCGCCCCAGATGCCGGGGGCGCTCGGCACTTCGCCGTAGACCGGAGCGTCGAGCAGGCGCCACAAACGCTGCTTGTGGAAGGTGCTGAAGAAGCTCTGCGCGAGCAGCATGACAATCGCGAGGACCAGCCCTGCCTTGACGTTCACGAGTGCGCCGACCACCACGCACAGAACAGCCAGCAGCACGACCGACACGATGGAGCGCGCCCAGATGATGTTCATGTTCTAGCGATCGAAGAGAAAACCGTCCACGCCGGGATCTGAAATCGCGGCGCCTAACGTAACCGATGTGGCCTATGTGGCGTACGTGGCCTATGCGACATCTATAACGCGCGTGGCTCAAGCACCGCCACTCGCGCTACCGCGCAAAGTCAGGCGCTCTTCGCGAGCCGGTAGCCGCTGCCGCGTACCGTCTCAATCATAGCATCGCACCCGGCCGGCTTGAGTGCCGCGCGCAGACGCTTGATGTGCACATCCACCGTGCGTTCTTCGACGAACACGTGGTCGCCCCACACCTGATCGAGCAGTTGCGTGCGGCTGTGCACGCGCTCCGGGTGCGTCATGAAGAAGTGCAGCAGACGGAATTCGGTCGGGCCGAGATCGAGCTTGATCTCGCTGCCTTCGGCGTGCGCGGCGACGCGGTGCGTTGCCGGATCGAGCTTCAGACCGTTGATCGCCACCAGGTCTTCGGTCAACTGCGGCGCGCGGCGGCGCAACACCGCCTTGATGCGCGCCATCAGTTCCTTCGGCGAAAACGGTTTGGTGACGTAGTCGTCGGCGCCGATTTCGAGGCCGAGCACCTTGTCCTGCTCATCGCCACGTGCGGTCAGCATGATGATCGGAATGTGCTTGGTGCGCTCGTTGTTGCGCAGATCGCGAGCGAACGCGATGCCCGACTTGCCCGGCAACATCCAGTCGAGCAGCACGAGGTCGGGCAGTACGTCGCTGATCAGGTTCTGCGCCTGCTCCGCGTTGTACGCGCGAATCGGGCAGTGTCCGGCGTGTTGAAGATTGACCGAAATCAGTTCGGAAATGGCGGGCTCATCTTCAATGACGAGAATGCTGCTGGGCATCGGCACCTCTGGTCCTTATAACTGATTAACTGAGTGCTTCGCGTTCGAGCGCGTCGCGCGACTTGTGCCGCACGTCGGTGCCCTTGACGATGTAGATGATGAATTCGGCGATGTTTTTCGCGTGGTCGCCGATCCGTTCAATCGCCTTGGCGATGAACAGAAAATCGAGGCCCACCGAAATCGAACGCGGATCTTCAGTCATGTACGAAATCAGCTTGCGAACGAAAGCGCGGAATTCTTCGTCGATCGCCTTGTCGTCACGCATGATCTGCGCGGCGGCGACCGTGTCCAGACGCGCAAAGGCGTCCAGCGCGCGGCGCAGGATCGACACCGCCATTTCGCCCGACAATTTGATCTCGGCGATATTGATGCTACGCGAAGCGCCGTCTTCCATCAGACGCTTGGTGCGCTTGGCGATTTTTTCGGCTTCGTCGCCGGCGCGCTCGAGATTCGTGATGGTCTTCGAAATCGCGATCAGGAGGCGCAAGTCGCGTGCGGCCGGTTGGCGGCGCGCGATGATGTTGCTGCATTCTTCGTCGATCTCGACTTCCATCGTGTTCAGACGGTCTTCAGCGGCGATCACCTGCTCGCACACATCGAGGTCGAAGTTGTTGAGCGCGATCATCGCGTTGACGATCTGCGATTCGACCAGGCCGCCCATTTCGAGCACCTTCGAGGAAACGAGGTTCAGGTCGGCGTCGAACTGGCTGGACAGATGTTTATCGGACATGTCGTACTCCGTTGTTTTTGCGCGGCGGCTTAGCCGAAGCGGCCAGTGATGTAGTCCTCGGTTTCCTTGCGGACCGGCTTGATGAAGATCTTTTCGGTGTCGCCGAATTCGATCAGTTCACCGAGGTACATATAGGCAGTGTAGTCCGAACAGCGTGCGGCCTGTTGCATGTTGTGCGTCACGATTACAACCGTGTAATCGCTCTTCAATTCGGCGATCAGTTCTTCGATGCGGCCCGTGGAAATCGGGTCGAGCGCGGAACACGGCTCGTCGAGCAGCAGCACTTCAGGACGGATCGCGATACCGCGCGCGATACATAGACGCTGTTGCTGGCCGCCGGACAAACCGTAGCCGCTCTGGCCCAATTTATCCTTGACTTCGTTCCACAGTGCGGCCTTGGTCAACGCCCATTCCACACGGTCGTCCATTTCCGAACGCGGCAGCGTTTCGAACATCTTCACGCCGAACGCGATGTTGTCGTAGATCGACATCGGAAACGGCGTCGGCTTCTGGAACACCATGCCGATCCGCGCGCGCAGCAGCGAAATATCGCGCTTGGAGGTCAGCAGGTTTTCGCCGTCCATCAGGATCTCGCCTTCGGCGTGTTGCTCCGGATAGAGCGCGTACATCTTGTTGAGCGTGCGCAGCAAGGTGGACTTGCCGCAACCCGACGGGCCGATGAAGGCGGTGACCTTGCCTTCGGGAATCCGCAGATTGATGTTCTTCAGCGCGTGATACTTGCCGTAGAAGAAGTTCAGGTCGTTGATTTCGATCTTCGGACGCGACGGGGCTTGCGCCTGGCCGCTTTGGGCGGGATCGAAACCGGCGGGCGCCGTGGGACGCGTGCCCGGATTGAGTTGAGTTTCTGCCATATTCATCGGATTACACTCCGCCCTTACTTATTCGAAAAGATCGTGCGCGCGAGGATGTTCAGTCCCAGCACCGCGAGCGTGATCAGGAAGACGCCGGCCCACGCGAGCGATTGCCACTGCGCAAACGGGCTCATCGCGAACTTGTAGATCGTGACCGGCAGGTTCGCAACCGGCTGGTCCATGTTCCACGAGAAGAACTGGTTCGACAACGCGGTGAAGAGCAGCGGCGCCGTTTCACCGGCAATGCGCGCGACGCCGAGCAGCACGCCGGTGATAATGCCCGCGATCGAAGCTTTCAGCGTGATCGACATCACCATCTTCCACTTCGGCGTACCGAGTGCGAAAGCGGCTTCACGCAGCGCATTCGGCACCAGCTTCAGCATGTTCTCGGTGGTGCGGATCACGATCGGAATCTGCAGCAGCGCGAGCGCGAATACGCCGGCCCAACCGCTGAAGTGGCCCATCTTCGCCACGACGAGCGCGTAGACGAACAGACCGACGACGATCGACGGCGCCGACAACAGGATGTCGTTGATGAAGCGCGTGAGACTGGCGAGCCAGCCCTTCTGCCCGTACTCGGCGAGATACACGCCCGCCAGAATGCCGATCGGCGTGCCGACAAAAGTTGCGAGCGCAACCAGCATCACGCTGCCGACGATCGCGTTGGCGAGACCACCGCCATCGGTGTTCGGCGGCGGTGTGGATTGCGTGAACAATTCGACCGACAAGCCGCCGATGCCCAGGCGCAGCGTCGTATAAAGAATCCACACCAGCCACAGCAGGCCGAACGCCATGGCCGCGAGCGACAGCGTCAGCGCAACGGCATTCTTCGCGCGGCGGCGGCCTTGCAGACGCACGCGCATCGCTTCGAGCGCGACGGCGTCGTTCGAACCCGGCATATTCAAGGTGGGCTGGCTCATTTCGCGCCCTCCCCTTTTTCGAGGCGAAGCAGCATGACCTTCGAGATCGCCAGCACGATGAAAGTAATCACAAAGAGGATCAACCCGAGTTCCATCAGCGCCGACGTATGCAGGCCCGGATCCGCTTCCGCGAATTCGTTGGCGAGCGCCGAGGTAATACTGTTGCCCGGCGAAAACAGCGAGACGTTATCGAGCAGATTGGTGTTGCCGATCACGAACGTGACCGCCATGGTCTCGCCGAGCGCGCGGCCGAGGCCGAGCATCACGCCGCCGATCACGCCGCTCTTGGTAAAGGGCAGCACGATCTTCCACATCACTTCCCAGGTCGTGCAGCCGATGCCGTACGCCGACTCCTTCAACAGGACCGGCGTGACTTCGAACACGTCACGCATCACCGAAGCGATGTACGGAATGATCATGATCGCGAGAATCACGCCCGCGCAGAGAATGCCGATGCCGATCGGTGCGCCCTTAAACAACGCGCCGACGATAGGAATGCCGCTGAGCAGCGTGCCGAGCGGCTTTTCGAACCACGTCGCGAAGATCGGCGCGAACACCAGCAGACCCCACATGCCGTAGACGATCGACGGAATCGCGGCAAGCAGTTCGATGGCGACGCCGAGCGGACGGCGCAGCCACGCGGGCGCGAGTTCGGTCAGGAAAAGCGCGATGCCGAAGCTGACGGGCACCGCGATGATGAGTGCAATGAGCGAGGTCGCGATCGTGCCGTAGATGGGCACCAATGCGCCGAATTGCTTGCTAGGTGGATCCCAGTCGGCGGTCCACAGGAACGCGAGGCCGAACTGCTTGATCGACGGCAGCGAAGCCACGATCAGCGAAACGATGATGCCGCCGAGCAGCAACAGGGTGACGATGGCGGAGAGACGGGCAAGGCCGCCGAAGATGACGTCGCCGGCGCGGCTGGGCGCTTTCTGCTGCGACGTGCTGCCGGGCGGTGTCGACTTCGCCGCGCCAGACGCTAATTGGATATCGGACATGAGAGCCTGATGGACCTGTTTCCAGTTGCCGTACGACACTTGTCGCGCGGCGGACAATGCTGGCTAATGCCGGGGTAACGCCATTGGCCGTCCTCGAATGAGGACGGCCAATGTATTGCTGCATGCTTACTGCATGCTGTGTCGCTTAGTTGCGGCGCCTAGCTGCGTCGCTTATTCAGCGATCGGCTTGCCCGCAGCGTCCTTCACCTTCGACTTCCACTGCGTGCGGATTTCCGACACAACCGAATCCGGCAGCGAGATGTAGTCCAGATCGTTCGCAGCTTGCGAGCCATTCTTGAACGCCCAGTCGAAGAACTTCAGCGTTTCGGTACCTTGCGCCGGCTTGTCCTGCGCCGTGTGCAGCAGCACGAACGTTGCGCCGACGATCGGCCATGCGTTCTTGCCCGGTTCGTTCGTCAGGATCTGGTAGAACGACTTCGACCAGTCCGCGCCCGCTGCCGCTGCCTTGAACGTTTCCGTCTTCGGCTCGACCACCGTGCCCGACGAATTCTTCAGGCCGACATACGTCATCTTGTTCTGCTTCGCGTACGCCCATTCGACGTAGCCGATTGCGCCCGGCAGGCGTTGCACGAAAGCTGCGACGCCGTCGTTGCCCTTGCCGCCCGTACCCGTCGGCCAGTTGACCGTCGAACCTTCACCAACCTTCGACTTCCAGTCTGCGTTGACCTTCGACAGGTAGTTCGTCCAGATGAAGCTGGTGCCCGAACCGTCGGCGCGGCGAACCACGGCAATGTCGGTATCCGGCAGCTTAGCCTTCGGGTTCAGCGCAACGATCGCCGGATCGTTCCACTTCTTGATCTTGCCCAGGTAGATGTCGCCGAGCACTTCGCCCGACAGCGTCAGTTCACCCGGCGTCACGCCCGGCACATTGACGACCGGCACCACACCGCCGACAACCGTCGGGAACTGGAACAGGCCTTCCTTCGCGAGGTCTTCGTCCTTCAGCGGAGCGTCCGAACCAGCGAAGTCAACAGTCTTCGCGACGATCTGCTTCACGCCACCCGACGAACCGATACCTTGATAGTTGACCTTGCCGCCACCCGACTTCTGGTAGGCATCGGCCCACTTCGTGTAGATCGGTGCTGCGAAGGTGCTGCCCGCGCCGGTGATGTCTGCGGCTTGCGCTGCGATCGCGAAAAGCGCGCCAGCGACGCCAGCGAACACGGTTTGCATCAATTTCATGAGACCTCCAAGGGGTGTGAGCGGTGTGAGCGAGTAACACGAACACCGCGAAGCTTAGGGTCTCTTTGTGACAGTAACGTGACTAACCGTGAAACGGATGTGACAGTGGGATTACTAAGGTGAAAGGCGCACGCGCGGACAAATCGCCGGTTTAGCGGCGTTGCGGGCGTCGTTTTACAGATTAGACGAAAAAAATAGGACGCGAACGTTTGCGTGTGGGGAGAGGGGTACCGCAGAGGCGTACGGCGGAGGGGTGCGGCAGCGGGGACGCGCTCATGGTCGTCCCTCGCCGCCGTAGGTCAAACGCGGCTTAGGCTGTGGCCTGCTTCACGGCGTTAGCGATCGCTTCGGAATGGCGAACCGCGTCGTCGACTTTTTCCGCCTCCACCATCACGCGCAGAACGGGCTCGGTGCCCGAGGCCCGAATCAGCACGCGGCCGCGGCCGTTCAGCGCTGCCTCGGCCGTGCTGATGGCGCGGCGGATCGCGTCGCTGCCCTTCCAGTCCGCGCCGGGCTGCATCCGCACGTTGATCAGCTTCTGCGGAAACAGCGTCACACCGTGGAGCAGTTCGGCGAGCGTTTTGTCGCTGCGCTTCATCGCGGCCAACACCAGCAGGGCCGACACGATGCCGTCGCCGGTCGAATGGCGGTCAAGGGAGAGAATATGGCCGGAGCCTTCCGCGCCCAGCTGCCAGCCGTGTTCGCGCAACTGTTCGAGCACGTAGCGGTCGCCCACCGCCGCGCGGACGAACTTCACGCCGGCTTCCTGCAGCGCGACTTCGACCGCCATGTTGGTCATCAAGGTGCCGACCGCGCCTTCCACTTTGCCGTCGGTCGCCATCCGGTCCTTGACCAGTACATATAGCAGCTCGTCGCCGTTATACAGGCGACCTGCCGCGTCCACGACCTGCAACCGGTCGGCGTCGCCGTCGAGCGCGATGCCGAGGTCCGCGTGGTTCGCGCGCACCGCGCGCACCAGCGCGTCCGGCGCGGTCGCGCCGACGCCGTCGTTGATGTTGAAACCGTTCGGCGCGACGCCGATCGGAATCACATCGGCGCCGAGTTCATGGAACACGTGCGGCGCGACGTCGTACGCGGCACCGTGCGCACAGTCGACCACCAGCTTCAGGCCGCGCAAGTCGAACGCTGCCGGGAAGGTGCTCTTGCAGAACTCGATATAGCGGCCGGCAGCGTCATCGAGGCGCCGCGCCTTGCCGAGTTGCTCGGAGGCCGCGCATGCGAGCGGCAGATCGAGTTGTTCTTCGATCTGCAATTCCACTTCGTCGGGCAGCTTGTTGCCGTCGGCGGAGAAGAATTTGATGCCGTTGTCGTAGTACGGGTTGTGCGACGCGCTGATCACGACGCCCGCGGCGAGCCGCAGTGCGCGCGTCAGATAGGCAATACCCGGGGTCGGCATTGGCCCGGCCAGCATGACGTCGACGCCCGCCGCGGAAAAGCCCGCTTCGAGCGCGGCTTCGAGCATATAGCCCGACACCCGTGTGTCTTTACCGATCAGCACCGTGGGCCGTGCGCCCGTTCTCGCCCAGCGGTCCGCGCCCGCGAGCACCTTGCCGGCAGCGTAGCCGAGCCGCAATACAAACTCCGGCGTAATCGGCCCTTCGCCGACCTTGCCCCGAATCCCATCCGTTCCGAAATAACGACGTGCCATGTTTTATGTTCCTCCTTGGCTTGCGGGTTCAGCCGCGCGCGCGGCTGTGATTCGCCGCGTCGCGCATGGCCGCCCATACTTTCAATGCATCCACTGTTTGCGCGACATCGTGCACGCGCAGAATTGCCGCACCGCGCCCGGCAGCACACACCGCTGCGGCGATGCTGCCCGCGACGCGCTCCGGCGCCGGGCGTCCGACAACCGCGCCGACCATCGACTTGCGCGACATGCCGGCGAGAATGGGGTACGGCGGCTCGGCCCGCGGCGCCGTGTCCGGCAGGTGCGCGAGCAGCGCGTAATTGTGTTCGATCACCGCTTTGCCGAAACCAAAGCCCGGGTCCACGCTGATGCGAGCACGAGCGATGCCCGCCCGCTTCAGGGTTGCCACCCGTTCTTCGAGAAACTGCCGCACCTCGCTCACCACGTCGTCATAGACGGGCTCACCTAGCTGCATGGTCTGCGGCTCGCCGAGCATATGCATCACACACAGACCGCATTCGCTGTCGCGTACGGCGTCGACCGCACCGGGCATCCGGAAGCCCCAGATATCGTTGATCAGGTCGGCGCCCGCGGTCAGTGCGTGACGCATCACTTCCGGCTTGTACGTATCGACCGACAACGGCACGTTCGCGCCGCGCAGTTGTTCGACCAGCGGGATCACCCGCTCAAGTTCTTCGTCGAGCGGCACGAGCGGCGCACCCGGACGGGTCGACTCGCCGCCGATGTCGATAATGTCCGCGCCGTCGAGCAGCATGCGCTCTGCCTGGCGCAGCGCATCGCCGCGCATCGCGTACTGACCGCCGTCGGAAAACGAGTCGGGCGTGACGTTCAGGATGCCCATGATCAACGGGCGTTCAAAGGTCAGCTTGAAGCGGCCGCATTGCAGCGGTTCGGGGAGGGGAAGAGATGGAAATTCGACTTTCGACACGTAGCGGTCAATCACGTAAAACGAATAAATGCAAAACGGGCCGGTGTGAATCACACCGGCCCGCACTTTCTACTGGTCGCCGATCAGGCCGGCGCGGTCGCGCTGCCCGGCTTGACCTCGGTGCCCGGGCTGCCGCCCGACGAGGCGTCGCCAACCGACGGCGGCGAGCTCTTCGGCGAACGCGGCGGACGGCCTGCCATGATGTCGTTGATCTGATCGGCGTCGATCGTTTCCCACTCCATCAGCGCGGCGGTCATCGCTTCAACCTTGTCGCGGTTCTCGTCCAGCAGGCGCTTGGCGAGGTTGTACTGCTCGTCGAGCACGCGGCGGATTTCCGCGTCGACCTTTTGCTGCGTCGCTTCCGAAATGGTCCGCGTGAAGCCACGGCCAAACGGCGTTGCGTCGTTTTCGTCGTCGACGTAGACCATCGGTCCGAGTGCGTCGGTCATACCGAAGCGAGCCACCATGGCGCGGGCCGTAGCCGTTGCCTTGTTGAAGTCGTCCGACGCGCCGGTGCTGATCAGGTTCAGGAACAGCTCTTCCGCGACACGGCCACCGAACAGGATCGCGAGGCGATCCAGCAGGTAGTCCTTCGAATACGTTTCGTTGTCATGTTCCGGCAACTGCCACGTCACACCCAGCGCTCGGCCGCGCGGAATAATCGTGACCTTGTGCACCGGATCAGCCTTCGGCAACAGCTTGGCGATCACCGCGTGACCCGACTCGTGATACGCGGTGGCGCGCTTCGATTCTTCGCGAATCACGGCCGACTTGCGCTCCGGACCCATGAAGATCTTGTCCTTCGCGTCTTCGAAATCCGCCATCTCGACGATGCGCTTGCCGCGACGCGCAGCAAACAGCGCTGCCTCGTTGACCAGGTTCGCCAGATCGGCGCCCGAGAAGCCCGGCGTGCCGCGTGCGATCACCGCTGCGTCGACGTCGTTCGAAATCGGCACCTTGCGCAGGTGAACCTTCATGATGTGCTCGCGACCACGGATGTCCGGCAGACCGACGTACACCTGACGGTCGAAACGGCCCGGACGCAGCAGCGCCTTGTCGAGCACGTCCGAACGGTTCGTGGCAGCGATCACGATCACACCCGAATTCGCTTCGAAGCCGTCCATCTCGACCAGCATCTGGTTCAAGGTCTGTTCGCGTTCGTCGTTACCGCCGCCCATGCCGGCGCCGCGATGACGGCCGACCGCATCGATTTCGTCGATGAACACGATACACGGCGCATGCTTCTTGGCCTGCTCGAACATGTCGCGCACACGAGCCGCACCGACACCGACAAACATTTCCACGAAGTCCGAACCCGAGATGCTGAAGAACGGCACCTTCGCCTCACCGGCGATAGCGCGCGCCAGCAACGTCTTACCCGTTCCCGGTGGGCCGACCAGCAGCACGCCGCGCGGAATGCGTCCGCCCAGCTTCTGGAATTTCTGCGGATCGCGCAGGAAGTCGACCAGTTCGGAGACTTCTTCCTTGGCTTCGTCGCAACCGGCGACGTCGGTGAAATTGATAGCGTTGTTGTTTTCGTCGATCAGACGTGCACGGGATTTACCGAACGAGAACGCACCGCCTTTCCCGCCTCCCTGCATCTGTCGCATCATGTAGAACCAGAAGCCGATGATCAGGATCGTTGGTCCGAGGTAGTACAGCGCGGACACCAGCGCATTCGGTTCGTCATCAGCCTTGCCGCTCACCTGAACGCCATACTTCATCAGATCGCCGACCATCCAGATGTCGCCGGGCGACACGATCTGGTACTTCTGGCCGTCTGCTGGAGTGACCGTGAGGTTCCGCCCCTGGACAATGACGTTCTTGACTTTGCCGTTCTTCGCGTCGTCCATGAACTGCGAATAGGAAACGCCTTCCTGGACACGGGGCTTGTCGAACTGCTTGAACACCGTAAACAGCACCAGTGCGATAACCAGCCACACTGCTGCTTTCGAAAACATATTGTTGTTCAAAGCACCACTCCTTCACTTAGACGGGCGCCTACATTTGCCTTGCGGCACCACGAAAGCATTCTAATCCAGTCCGCAGACCCCTGCCATAAGGTTTCACTACCACACAAATAGCGTAGCGGGCCATTTCAGCGCCAATTTCCAGTGCTGTAGGCACATTATCGGCAGATGCGGAACCTTCCTGCAGCGCACCTATGCGGGCCGCTTCAGATGCTTACCCAAAATAAACGTTTCTGACGATTTGTCCCGCGAGGCTTTCGGCTTGCGGGCCGCCACCACCTTGAACTGGCGCTTGAACTTTTCGACAATCTGGCTGTAACCGCTGCCATGAAAACATTTGACTAAAAGGGCGCCATCCGGCTTCAGGTGGTTTTGCGAAAATTCCATCGCGATATCGCACAGATGCTCGATTCGCGCGGCATCCGCGACCGCTACTCCCGACAGGTTGGGCGCCATATCCGAAATTACAAGATCAACCTGACGTTCCCCGACTAATTCTTCGAGTTGTTCGAGAACCGAGTCTTCGCGGAAGTCGCCCTGAATGAAATGGACGTCGGCGATCGGTTCCATCGGCAGCATGTCCAGCGCGATGATCGTGCCGTCGATGCCGCCCTCGCGCTCGGCGTCGCGCTGCGAGCCCTTGGCGAGCTTGTTGCGGGCGTACTGGCTCCAACTGCCCGGTACCGAGCCGAGATCGACGATCACCTGGCCTGGCCGGATCAGCTTGTCCTGCTCGTCGATTTCCTTCAGCTTGTAGGCTGCGCGGGCGCGATAGCCCTCCCGCTGCGCCATTTTGACGTAGGGGTCGTTGATGTGATCGTGCAACCACGCCGTGTTGAACTTGTTTTTTGCCATTAAAGGTGAACTCTTGCTGCGAAATGTGGCGCATTAGGGGATAATACGCGGTTAATTCGCGCGGCCACCGCCAAAACTGGCAGTCATCCGCGATTCTGTTGTTCTGACGCGCCGCCCTGCGCTATTGGCCGAATCTCTCGGAAATGCAGGTGCCGCCATTTTAGTCGAGTCTCCCACTTTCCATGCCAGCCCTTAAAGTCTCTTCCGACCAACGCGCCGAGTTGCGCTCCCAGGCACATGCGCTCAAACCGGTCGTGCTCGTCGGCGCCGAAGGCTTGACCGACGCTGTGCTGTCGGAAATCAAGGTCCACCTTGGCGCGCATCAACTGATCAAGATCCGCGTGTTCGGCGACGAACGCGAAGAACGTATTGCCATCTACGAACAGATCTGCGACACGCTGAACGCCGCGCCGATCCAGCATATCGGCAAGCTGCTGGTGATCTGGAAGCCGGAAGCGGCAGCACAACCGGCTGTCAAGGCCAAGCGCGGCGCCCTGCCGAGCGCCCGCGAAGCGGCTGTCGAAGCCAAACCGGGTAAAGGCCGCGCACCGCGCGTGGTCACGGTGGTGAAGCCCAGCGAAATCCCGATGCGCAAGCCGAAGGCAAAAGCGGTCGTGGTGCGCGGCAATGAACGCGTCACGCAAGGCGGCAATATCAAGCGCGCCAAGAAGCGCCAGACCAGCGCGAAGCGCGCGCATCAGTCGTCGAAGTAAGCGAATGATGAGGGTGCGGGCGGTGTCCGCACCTTGGCGTGAACTGCTCAGGCGGGCTGGGCGATGCCTATTTGATGCCCATTTGGGTAGCGCTGCAGGCAAACCCGCTCAAGCAAGGTAGAACCATACCACTCAACTGGTTACTTTCCCCGCAGCGCCGCGAGCGCCCTGCTCCGCGGTCACAATGCCGACGCTCGCCGGCAGCTTCCACACCAGCACCACACCCAGCAGGCTTTCGATCAGGTAAAACAGACTGGATACGCCGTGCAGGATGCCAAAGCGCGTTGCATAAGCCGAATGCCCGACATCACTGCCCGCTTCCAGCGCGGCAATGCGCATTGCATTCATGAACGGCTGCAGCGCAAAGTAACCCACCAGCACGCACACCAGCATGCCGACGATCAACCAGCGCAAACGACGATAAGCGTCGCTGCCCCGGCGCACCAGTACGTTCGCGAGACCCAGCAGCAAAATGCCGCACACCGCGCCCAGCACGCCCTCGATACGAAACAGTTGCGCCGCCACGGCGCCCGCCGTCATGCGATCGAGCGACGTGAACAACACCGGCGCGACGGCATAGCCGATAGTCAGCAGACTACCGACCCACACCACCGTCAGCAGACGGAACAGTCGATGCGGCATCAAGGACACCGGGGCCGCCTTCAAACGTAGCTAACCGCGATGATTTCGTACTCGCGCACGCCGCCCGGCGCTTGCACCGATGCAACGTCGCCTTCCGACTTGCCGATCAATGCGCGCGCGATCGGCGAGCTGATCGAGATCAGACCGTGGTCGATGTCAGCTTCATCGTCGCCGACGATCTGGTATTTGACCTTCGCACCCGAATCGAGGTCCTCGAGTTCGAGCGTCGCGCCGAACACCACGCGCCCGTCCGCCTCGACCGCCGCCGGGTCGATCACCTGCGCCCCGGCCAGCTTCGATTCGATTTCGGCAATACGGCCTTCGATGAAGCCCTGCTTTTCCTTCGCCGCGTCGTATTCCGCGTTTTCCGACAGATCGCCCTGGGCACGCGCTTCCGCGATCGAATTGATCACGGAGGGACGCTCAACCGATTTCAGGCGCTGCAATTCATCGCGCAACATTTCCGCGCCGCGCTTAGTCAATGGAACAGTGCTCATAAACAACTCTATGCAAAAAACAGCCGTAAAAAAAATCACCGCGGTTAAGTGCATTCCGCGGGGGCCGGAGCACCGGGGGAAACCCGGGCCCAAAGCACCTGCGGAACGCCGCTTAACCGCGGCACTTACATCTTGGACAGGTATTCGAAGCCTTAGTTTAGGCGAGCGTGAAGACCTTGTAAATCATAGACTTCCAGGTCCTTCAAATAGCGCAAACCTTCAACCGCGGCCCGTGCGCCAGACATCGTCGTGTAGTACGTGACCTTGTTCGCCTGCGCGCTCATGCGGATCGAACGCGAGTCGGCGATCGCGGCACGGGTTTCGTCGACGGTCGTGAAGACCAGCGCGATTTCACCGTTCTTGATCATGTCGACGATGTGCGGCCGGCCGTCCTTCACCTTGTTGACGACTTTGACCGGCACACCGGCCGCTTCGATCGCGGCAGCCGTGCCCTTGGTCGCGACGATCGGGTAGCCGAGTTCGTGCAGCATGTGCGCCACTTCGACAGCCTTCGGCTTGTCGGCGTCCATCACGGTCAGGAGCACCGTGCCCGACTCCGGCAGACGCGAACCTGCCGCGAGCTGCGACTTGAACAGCGCTTCGCCGAACGTTTGACCCACGCCCATCACTTCACCGGTCGAACGCATTTCCGGTCCGAGCACCGGATCGACTGCCGGGAACTTGACGAACGGGAACACGGCTTCCTTCACGCTGAAGTACGGCGGATCGATTTCCTTCGTCACGCCCTGTTGCGCAAGCGTCTGGCCGACCATCGCACGCGCGGCGATCTTGGCGAGCGGCAGGCTGGTCGCCTTCGAGACGTACGGCACGGTACGCGAGGCACGCGGGTTCACCTCGAGCACGTAGATCACGTCCTCTTTCGAACCATCCGCCTGCGGCACCTGCTGGATCGCGAACTGCACGTTCATCAGGCCGATCACGTTCAGCGCCTTGGCCATTGCGCCGGTCTGGCGCTTCAGCTCGGCAATGGTTTCCTTCGACAGCGAGTACGGCGGCAGCGAGCAAGCCGAGTCGCCCGAGTGGACGCCCGCCTGTTCGATGTGCTCCATCACGCCGCCGATGAACACGGCTTCGCCATCGGAGATGCAATCCACGTCGCATTCGATCGCGTCGTTCAGGAAGCGGTCGAGCAGCACCGGCGAATCGTTCGACACCTTCACGGCCTCGCGCATATAGCGCTCGAGGTCACGCGGCTCGTGGACGATTTCCATGGCGCGGCCGCCCAGCACGTACGACGGACGCACCACAAGCGGGTAGCCGATTTCTTCAGCGAGCTTCAGCGCTTCGTCTTCGGCACGCGCGGTGCGGTTCGGCGGTTGACGCAGGCCGAGGTCCTGCAGCAGCTTCTGGAAACGCTCGCGGTCTTCCGCGGCGTCGATCATGTCCGGCGACGTGCCGATGATCGGCACACCGTTCGCTTCGAGATCGAGTGCGAGCTTCAGCGGCGTCTGACCGCCGTACTGAACGATCACGCCGACCGGCTTTTCCTTGTCGACGATTTCGAGCACATCTTCGAGCGTCAGCGATTCGAAGTACAGACGATCGGACGTGTCGTAGTCGGTCGAAACGGTTTCAGGGTTGCAGTTGACCATGATCGTTTCGTAGCCGTCTTCGCGCATGGCGAGCGCGGCGTGCACGCAGCAGTAGTCGAACTCGATACCCTGGCCGATCCGGTTCGGGCCGCCGCCCAGCACCATGATCTTCTTGTTGTTCGTGGGGTTCGCTTCGCACTCTTCCTCGTAGGTGGAGTACATGTAGGCGGTTTTCGTGGCGAACTCAGCCGCGCACGTGTCGACGCGCTTGTAGACCGGGCGCACGTTCAACTCGATACGGCGCTGGCGCACTTCCGCCGGCTTCGCGCCGAGCAGCTTGGCCAAGCGGCGGTCCGAGAAGCCGCTTTGCTTCAGATACTTGAGTTCTTCCTTCGACAGGCTTGCCAGCGTGCGGCCAGCCAGCGCCTTTTCCTTCAGGATGATCTGTTCGATCTGCGCGAGGAACCACGGGTCGATCGAGGTCTCTTCGAAGATCTCTTCGGCCGTCATACCGACACGGAACGCGTCGCCGACATACCAGATGCGATCCGGACCGGCTTCGCCGATCTCGCGGATGATCTCGTCGCGGTTATTGGTCTTTTCGTCGAGACCATCCACGCCCACTTCGAGGCCACGCAGCGCCTTCTGGAACGATTCCTGGAAGGTGCGGCCGATTGCCATCACTTCACCGACCGACTTCATTTGCGTGGTCAGACGCGCATCGGCTTCGCGGAATTTCTCGAATGCGAAACGCGGAATCTTGGTGACGACGTAGTCGATCGTCGGTTCGAACGATGCCGGGGTCTGGCCGCCGGTGATTTCGTTCTTCAGCTCGTCCAGCGTGTAGCCGACTGCCAGCTTTGCCGCGACCTTGGCGATCGGGAAGCCGGTCGCCTTCGAGGCCAGTGCCGACGAACGCGACACGCGCGGGTTCATTTCGATCACGATCATCCGGCCATCTTTCGGATTGATCGAGAACTGCACGTTAGAACCGCCCGTGTCCACGCCGATCTCGCGCAGCACGGCGAGCGATGCGTTACGCAGGATCTGATATTCCTTGTCCGTGAGCGTTTGCGCCGGCGCGACGGTGATCGAGTCGCCGGTGTGGATGCCCATCGGGTCCAGGTTTTCGATCGAGCAAACGATGATGCAGTTGTCCTTCTTGTCGCGGACCACTTCCATCTCGTACTCTTTCCAGCCGAGCAGCGATTCTTCGATCAGCAGCTCACGCGTAGGCGACAGGTCGAGACCGCGCTTGCAGATCTCTTCGAATTCGTCGCGGTTGTACGCGATACCGCCGCCCGAACCACCCAAGGTGAACGACGGACGGATCACGACCGGATAACCGCCGCTGCCCGTTTGCGTCGCGATGTCGGCCTGCACCTGCAGTGCTTCTTCCATCGAATGCGCGGTGCCCGACTTGGCCGAACCGAGGCCGATCTTGGTCATCGCGTCTTTGAACTTCTGACGGTCTTCCGCCTTGTCGATCGCTTCCGGCGAGGCGCCGATCAGCTCGACCTTGTACTTGTCCAGCACGCCGTGCGCGTGGAGATCGAGCGCGCAGTTCAGCGCGGTCTGGCCGCCCATCGTCGGCAGGATCGCGTCCGGGCGCTCCTTGGCGATGATGCGTTCCACCACTTCCCACGTGATCGGCTCGATGTAGGTGACGTCGGCCGTGTTCGGGTCGGTCATGATCGTCGCCGGATTGCTGTTGACGAGAATGACCTTGTAGCCTTCCTCACGCAGCGCCTTGCATGCCTGCGCGCCCGAGTAGTCGAACTCGCACGCCTGGCCGATGATGATCGGACCCGCGCCGATGATGAGGATGCTTTTAATGTCTGTCCGCTTGGGCATAACGCTCTCGCTAATGTATTCCTGAATTCTTTCCGTCGGCGCGCTGCGTTGATACGTTGCGCGCGCTCTGTTGTGTGCGGCTCGCTTCGCTTGTGCGCTGAGGCGCTGTTCGCGCCACGAGCCGTGCGTCGCCTGGACGCCTCACCCGCTGCTGCCTATGCCGCTGTTGCCTTGCCGGCCTTCTTCGTGTCCATCAACGCGGTGAAGCGATCGAACAGATAGGCGATGTCGTGCGGACCGGGCGACGCTTCCGGGTGGCCCTGGAAGCAGAACGCCGGCTTGTCGGTCAACGCGAAGCCTTGCAGCGTGCCGTCGAACAGCGAGATGTGCGTAACCTTGGCATTGGCCGGCAGCGTGTCGGCGTCGACCGCGAAACCGTGGTTCTGCGACGTGATGACCACACGGCCGTCTTCGAGATCTTTAACCGGATGGTTCGCGCCGTGGTGGCCGGTCTTCATCTTCAGGGTCTTGGCGCCGAGCGCGAGGCCCATGATCTGGTGGCCGAGGCAGATGCCGAAGGTCGGGATGCCGCGTTCGATCAGCTCTTTAGTCGCAGCGATTGCGTAGTCGCACGGTTCCGGATCGCCGGGACCGTTCGACAGGAACACGCCGTCCGGGTTGAGCGCGAGCGCATCAGCAGCAGAAGCTTGCGCCGGCAGCACGGTGACGTGGCAGCCTCGCTCAGCCAGCATGCGCAGAATGTTGTACTTCACGCCGTAATCGAACGCGACCACGCGGTACTTCGGTGCGTTCTGCGTGCCGTAGCCGGTGCCCAGACGCCATTCGGTCTGGGTCCATTCGTAGCTTTCCTTGGTCGACACAACCTTCGCGAGGTCCATGCCCGACAAACCCGGGAACGAGCGCGCGAGTTCGATTGCCTTCGCTTCGTCATCCGAACCGGCCAGAATGGCGCCGTTCTGCGCACCCTTGTCGCGTAGCACGCGCGTCAGCATACGGGTGTCGAGACCGGCGATGGCGACCACGCCTTCGTCTTTCAGGTATTGCGGGAGCGTGCGCTCCATGCGGAAGTTCGACGCGAGAACCGGCAGATCACGGATGATCAGGCCGGCGGCATGGACTTTCGTGGCTTCGACGTCTTCGGCATTCACGCCGACATTACCGATGTGCGGATACGTGAGGGTCACGATCTGGCGCGCGTAGCTCGGGTCGGTCAGGATTTCCTGATAACCGGTGATAGCGGTGTTGAACACGACTTCGCCGATCGTATGCCCGGGGGCGCCGATCGAGTAACCACGAAAGACCGTGCCGTCGGCGAGTGCGAGCAAAGCGGGAGAAAATGACGGCAACACGGGAGACTCCTTGGGGAACACCCTGTTGCCGACCTGTCTATCCGACTGCGAGCCGCAGCGAAACGCATCGACGAGGATGCGCGCGCAGACTCGCTCGCGTACTGCTGGTGACGTCGCAAGGGGCGCGATGGGTCCATTGTGTGGACGGATCGGCTGGGGTGCGGGGCGTCAAAAGCGCGCGGCGGATGAACGGTATGGGAGAGGTAGGCGCTAGGGTGCGGGTTGATAAGCTCAAACCTTGAAATTATAGCGTGAAACTACCCTTCCCTCCAAATCCGAGATGGGGAGCCGGCGTAGCAGAGCCTCCTCCCAAACGGGTCGAAGTCTTGCTGCACATGGCTCAGAAGCCGGTCGACAAAATTTGTGCGGGCCAGAATCGGGATAGAGCCGGCGAATATGACCCGACCCGGCGAACCATCCACAACGGCCTTAAACCGGCCGTCCAGCGCGCGCGTGCACCGGTTGAAGCCCTGTGCGGCCGGGCAATACGTACCAGATCGCGCTCAACAATTGCAGCGCCATCAAAATGCCCCAGGCGGTGAGATGCGCGGCGGCCGGATAATGTCCGCCACTGGCCGGCCAGTGCGACAGCACCGCGCCGACGCCGATCTGGAAGCCGAAAATCAGCAGAAAGATGATCAGTGTCAGGGTGGTGTTCACCCGGCCGATCATCTGCGCCGGGAAGTGCCGCGCCATCACCGCGTAGCTGAGAATCCCGGTACCGCCGAAGATCCCATACGCCGCCCACAGCAGGCTCGCGGGCAGCGGCGCATTGAACATGATCAGCAACTGGGTGACGACGAACAGCGCCATGCCGGTGCCGCAAAACACGTACAGCGAGACACCGCGCCGCTCGAGGCTGCGCGCGGCCGCGCCGAAGCCCACGCAGCCGGCCATCATCGCGAAGCCGAGAACCGATACGAGCGCGGCAGCTTCACGCGGCTCGAAGCCCTGCACGTCGCGCAACCAGGCGCCGACCCACAGCGATTGCATCGCGTAGAACACGCCTTGCGTGACGACCGAAAACGACGCGATCTTCCAGAATGCCGCGCTCTTCAAAATGTGCAAAGTGCCCTTGAACTGGGCCCCGAGACTTGCCTGGTGGTGGCTTTCTTTTGCGTCCGGCGCGAGGGTCCATTGCGCCACCGCAACCAGGACAGTCAGCAGGCCCAAGCCGACGCAGACGGCGCGCCAACTGGCGAAGCCCAGCACCCACGTGAGCGGAGACCCGACCATCACACCGCCGAAACCGCCAATCGCCATCACCAGCCCGTTCATCAGCGGCAACCGTGCCGACGCGAAATGCTGCGCCAACGCCTTGAAGGCGGCGCCGAGACACACGGACACGCCGACGCCGATCAGCAAACGCCCGACCATCATCGCGCCAACGCCGTGCGCCGCGCCGAACACCCAGATTCCCAGCGCGGCAAATAGCAGGGTGACCGCCGTCACCCGACGCGCGCCAAAGTGGTCGAGCAAGACGCCCGCCGGAATCTGCGCGCCCGCGAAGCCGAGGAAATACAGACTGGTGAGCAAACCGAGATCCGTGGCCGACAAGCCGAGATCGTGTGTGATGAAGGGCGCAAAGCCCAGATTGACGCCGCGAAACACGTACGAAACAAAGTAACCGGCGGAAAACAGCAGAAAGACGCGCAACTGGGTGGACGACATGAGCTTTGAAATGAGCGGCCGACAAGGCCTGAGCACGAACGATAAATGAAATGAGCGAAATTCGCCTGAATTGATCTGCAGAATGAAAAACGCCGTCACCCTAAGGTGACGGCGTCGGAATAACACGGTGCGTGATCGGAGCGCAATTCATGCGCTGCCCCCGCAACGCATGTGGTCACTACCGTGGAGCCGCTTTTTGGTCTACTTACCCTTCTTCGCGTTGGCCACGGTCTTCTGGCGGCTATCTGCCGCGGCCTTCGACGCCTTGCTGGACGTGGAAGCCGACACCTTCGTCATCTTGCCCTTGCTGGCGCCGGACGTTGTCGGCTTGCTCGCTTTATCCACCGGTTCAGACACCTTCACCACGGCGGAGCGGCCACGACCCTTTTTCTTATCGTAGCGCGAATCGTTCTTCGTGTCTGTGACACGGGTGCCGATCTTCTCGACGCCGCCGCCCTGCACGTCAGTCGCGATGCGCTCCGGACCCGGTTCGCTCGGCATCGCCTTGCCGACCGGCACGTGCAGCACGATCACCTGGCCGCGCGAAACCTGATCGCGATGCGTGTGATTCCATGCCTTCAATTGACCGATCGAGACGCCGTAACGCACTGCGATGGCGGCCATGGATTGATTGCGGCGCACCCGGATCAGCATCTTGCGGGTGTCGGGGACATCGGGCTCCATGGCGAGCACGGCGCTTTCGGCAACGTCGGCGCTGATGTCTTCGTCGTCGTCCGAACCACGCGGCACCACGATTGTGGAACCCGGTTTCAAACGCATGCCGGCCGGAATCTTGTTCACTTCCATCAGCGTGTCGGCATCGACACCGATCTTTTGCGCGATCGCCGCCGGCGCCGAGCGCTCCGTGACCGTGTACGTGGTCCAGGACGACAGCGAGCCGGAATAGGCCTTCAGATTACGTTCGAAGGCGCTGGCGTTATCGAACGGCAGCAGGATTTGCGGCTGCGTGGCGCCGAGAATCACCGGCTTCCTGAACGACGGGTTCAGCGAGCGGAATTCGTCTGGCGACAGATTCGCGAGTTTTGCCGCCATGTCCACGTCGATGTCGTGCGAGGTCGTGACCGTCACGAAATACGGGTGATTTGGAATCGACGGCAGCGTGAGCCCGTACATCTGGGGGTTCATCACGATGTTCTTCACCGCCTGCAACTTGGGCACGTAGTTGCGCGTCTCGTTCGGCATGCGCAGGCTGAGGTAGTCGGAGGGCAGCCCCGCCGCTTCGTTGCGCGCGATCGCGCGCTGCACGTTGCCCTCACCCCAGTTGTACGCGGCGAGCGCCAGTTGCCAGTCGCCGAACATGTCATGCAGACGCGACAGGTAGTCGAGCGCGGCGCTGGTCGAAGCCAGCACGTCGCGGCGCTCGTCCTGCCACATGTTCTGCTTGAGGTTGTAGGTGCGGCCTGTGCCCGGCATGAACTGCCACATGCCGGCGGCCTTCGCCACCGACAACGCCTGCGGGCTATACGCGGATTCGATGAACGGCAGCAAGGCAAGCTCGGTCGGCATATTGCGCGCTTCGAGCTCTTCGACGATGTGGTACAGGTATTTCTGCGAGCGCTCGGTCATGCGCTGCACGTAATCCGGACGCTGCGCATACCAGTTGACCTGCATGTCGACGAGGTCGGTTTGCAGATCCGGCATTTGAAAACCACGGCGAATACGGCCCCACAAATCGGCGTCCGCGCTCGTCAGTTGACTGACCGAGCCTTGATCGACGTTGATCGTCTCTTTGGCGGTGGCTGTCTTGCGAAGGGCGTCGGCTACGGCTTGCTGGCTGGCGGGGTTTGTTGCGGTGGTAGGGCTATTCGTCGCCGGTCCCTGACTCGCGCAAGCGGCGAGTGTCAGGACCAACAACGCACTAAAGATAAATCGCATGAACGTCTCGGCTTCCACAAGGGCTGGAATTTGCAGCCGATAGTACGAAACGGCAACGTTTACGTCAATCGGAAAATTACGAAAAAAATCAAGGAAATCTTAGGCTTGGCGAATTTTTGCGATTCTTCGCGTGAGGAACACCCCGATGCTCAACGGGTCAACGGAAGCGGTTTTTCCATTCGCGCATCAGCGTAAATGCGGTCAAACGATCGGACACTTTTTCGTGCAACTGCTCTTGCAAGGTAGCGCGAATCGCCGGACTGTCGGCGCGCAAAAACGGATTCACGGCGCGTTCGTGGGCGATGGTGGTGGGCAGCGTCGGCACATGGCGCGCGCGCAATTCGCTCGCCGTGTCGCGCCAGGCTTGCAGTTCGGCGTTGCCTGGCTCGCAGGCGAGCGCGAAGCGGATGTTCGACAAGGTGTACTCGTGGGCGCAGTGAACCTCGGTCGCGCCGGGCAGCGCGGCCAGCGCATCCAGCGACGCCAGCATCTGCGTGGGCGTGCCTTCGAACAAGCGGCCGCAGCCACACGCGAACAGCGTGTCGCCACAAAACACGTGCGGCGTGCCGCGCGGATCGGCCGCCTGGAAATAGGCAATGTGGCCGCTCGTATGCCCGGGCACGTCGAGTACGCTGAATTCGAGTGCGGGGGCCGCAATCGTCACGTGATCGCCGTTTTTGAGACGATGCGTGAGATGCTGGATCGCCTCACCAGCGGGGCCGTACACGGGAACGGCCTGGCCGTTCAGCAGATCGGCCACCCCACCGACATGGTCTTGGTGATGGTGCGTGAGTAAAATAGCGCTCAGCCGCCAACCCCGTTTCGCCAGATATGCGCGCACGGGGGCGGCCTCACCCGGATCGACGACCACCGCATGATGCCCGTCGGAAACGACCCAGATGTAATTGTCTTCAAACGCCGGGACCGGTACGTACTCGAGCGCATTCATAGGTGACGCATTCTCTGATATGACTGATCGAGCAATTATAGACTGGCCTGCCTGGACCGATTCACCACCCGGCCGCTACGTACTCGAGTGGGAACAGACCCAGCTCGATCGCGTGGTGTCCGACGTGTTCGGTTACCATGCGCTGCAACTCGGCCTGCCGCAGCTCGACGCCCTGCGCGAGAACCGCATGCCCTGCCGCGGGCTCGTGCTCGACGCAGCGAGCGGCGCGAGTGCGCCCTACACTTTTCCGCGCGGCCTCGGGCGCGCCGGGAATGGCTCGGGCAAGGGCATGGGTAACAGCGCCGCGCAAGGTCTGCCCGCGGGTTTGCCTGCGCCCGCTGGACGCAGCGCTGTCTGGTGCGATCTGCTCGACTTGCCGTTCGAAGCACAAAGCGTCGACCTGATCGTGATGCCGCATACACTGGAATTCACGAGCGACCCGCACCGGCTGCTGCGCGAAGCGGAACGCGTGCTGATGCCTGAAGGCCAGTTGATCATTCTCGGCTTCAATTCGCTGTCGCTATGGGGCGCGCGCCAATCGGTCGGCAAGATGACGGGCCGGCCGTTCGTGCCCGCCGCAGTTGACCTGATCGCCTTCACGCGCCTGAAAGACTGGATCAAATTGCTGGGTTTCGACCTTGAACGCGGGCGCTTCGGCTGCTATCGTCCGCCGCTCGGCAGCGAACAATGGCTGTCCCGCTATGGCTTCATGGAAGCCGCCGGCGACCGCTGGTGGCCGATTTTCGGCGCCACCTACATGATCAAGGCGATCAAGCGCGTGCGCGGCATGCGCCTCGTCGGTCCGCTGAAAGTGAAGAAACCTGTCCTCGCCGCGGGCCTCGCACCCGCCGCCACTCCGAACACACGCAACCACACTCAATGACTCCCGACATCATCGATATTTATACCGACGGCGCCTGCAAGGGCAACCCCGGCCCCGGCGGCTGGGGCGCGCTGCTGCGCTTCGGCGACCAGGAAAAAGAACTGTTCGGCGGTGAGCCCAACACCACCAACAATCGCATGGAACTGATGGGCGTGATCGGCGCGCTCGAGGCGCTCAAGCGTCCCTGCAAGGCCGTCGTGCATACCGACTCGCAGTACGTGCAGAAAGGCATCAGCGAATGGATTCACGGCTGGAAGAAAAAAGGCTGGATCACCGCCGCGAAGCAGCCGGTGAAGAACGCCGATCTCTGGAAGCGGCTCGATGCGCTCGTCGCGCAGCACGAAATTGAATGGCGCTGGGTGCGCGGTCACAACGGCCACCCGGAAAACGAACGCGCGGATCAACTGGCCAATCGCGGCGTCGCGTCACTCGCGGAGATGTGATGCGTGTTGTGATGCCCGCGGCGACACCCACGCGCGCGCCCTTCTTTTTCGCTGATTTTTTTAGAGCAGGCTAATCCGACATGCGTCAACTCATCCTCGATACCGAAACCACCGGCCTGAATGCACGAACCGGCGACCGGATCCTTGAACTCGGTTGCGTCGAAATGGTGAACCGCCGGCTCACGGGCAACAACCTGCATTTCTACATCAACCCGGAACGCGAAAGCGATCCGGGCGCTTTGGCCGTTCACGGGCTGACCACCGAGTTCCTGAGCGACAAGCCAAAGTTCGCCGAGATTGCCGATCAGATTCGCGACTTCATTCAGGACGCGGAACTGATCATTCACAACGCGCCGTTCGACATCGGCTTTCTCGATGCCGAATTTGCGTTGCTGGGTTTGCCGCCGGTGAAAACCTACTGCGGCGAGATCATCGATACGCTCGCGCGCGCCAAGCAGATGTTCCCGGGCAAGCGCAATTCGCTCGACGCGCTGTGCGACCGCTTCGGCATCAGCAACGCACACCGCACCTTGCACGGCGCACTGCTCGACTCGGAACTGCTTGCCGAGGTTTACCTGGCAATGACGCGCGGCCAGGAGAGCCTCGTTATCGACATGCTCGGCGATTCGCACGGCGGCGGCGATGCGAGCGCACCGCGCATCGCGATCGATTCGCTGAATCTGGTCGTGATCGCCGCGAGCGACGACGAAGTCGCCGAACATCAGGCCGTGCTCGACGGTCTCGACAAAGCGGTCAAAGGCACGAGCGTGTGGCGTCTCGAACCGGCTCCGGCTGCGGCCGCGGATGAGCAAACCACTTAAAAAGTACTAGACGAGTCGAAAAATCCCTGACATAATTCGGCTCTCTTCGGGTGGTTAGCTCAGCGGTAGAGCACTGCCTTCACACGGCAGGGGTCACAGGTTCAATCCCTGTACCACCCACCAGATTCGCTGGTTCCCGAAGAACCGCAAGAGAAAGCCCTTAGACGAAAGTCGAGGGCTTTTTTGTTTTTGCTTCCGCTTGATTCTGTTTGTTTCCAGGCATGCGCGCGCCGGATTGATCACGTGTGTGTGCGTTGATACGCATCTACATCTGCGCCCGCTCCGCTTCGAAGTCAACACCGAACTTTTCGTACGATTGCGGCCGCGAAATACTGCTGATATAGTCAGTTTTCGGGCACTCGCCCCGTCCATTCCTTCACTTCATTCGACTACAGGGAGGCGTCACATGTTCGCAGTGCATATCGCTCTCCCTGGGATGGCTTCACGACCGTTCTCGCGACCTTAAGTTTGTCGCGTTGTCGCTCACGCGGTTCTGCCTGACCAGGCGTCCCGCGCAAATTCCAGACAGTCCGTAGTCTCATTGCCGGCATTGCTGTCAACACAGCGCGGCTCGCTTGACTGTCTCTTCCTTTCGCTTCTGACTGGAACCTCGGTGCGCTCGCGCGCCATCGGGTCGTGGCAAATGACTAGAAAAAAACTCGACTTTCGTGGACAAGCCTTCAAGGACGTCCTTGGCTTCACCTTCCGTCACTGGGCCAAACAGCCCTGGCGCATCTTCGTCATTGCGGCGCTGGTGCTGCTCTCGGCATTGGCCGACGTACTAACGCCGATGTTCGCCGGGCGGCTCGTCGACGCGATCGCATCCGGCTCCGCCGGCGACGCCGTCGCGTGGCACGCGGCGATCACGGCCTTCTGCGTGCTGGGTGCGCTCGGGCTCGGCGCCACACTGCTTCGCCAGGGCGTGTTCTTCAACCTTATCAGGCTGACGCTCAAGATGATGAGCGAGATCGCCGGGAACGCTTTTCATCGCGTGCAACGCTTTTCGACGGACTGGCACGCCAACAGCTTCGCCGGATCCACCGTGCGCAAGATCACGCGCGGCATGTGGGCGCTCGATCTGCTCAACGACACGTTGCTGGTCGCGCTGCTGCCGTCGCTGGTCATGCTGGTCGGCGCAACGGTGCTGCTCGGCTGGCGCTGGCCGATGATGGGCGCGGTCGTCGGTATCGGTTCGGTGCTCTATATCGCGGCGACCGTGGCCCTGTCGCTCGGCTTCGTTGCGCCCGCCGCGCGCCTCGCTAACGCGTGGGACACGCGCATGGGCGGCGCCCTCGCCGACGCAGTCAGCTGCAATGGCGTGGTGAAAGCGTTCGGCGCCGAAGCGCGCGAAGAAGCCCTGCTCGAGCGTGTGATCGTCAAGTGGCGTCATCGCACGCGCCGCACGTGGATTCGCGGCACGATCAACGGCGGCGTGCAGGGCAGCATGCTGGTGGCGATCCAGGCCGCCATTCTCGGCGCCGCGTTGCTGTTGTGGGTGCGCGGCGAAGCAAGCGTCGGCGACATCACGTTCGCGCTGACGATGTTCTTCATGCTGCAAGGCTATCTGCGCGACGTGGGCATGCACATCCGCAACCTGCAGCGTTCGGTCAACGACATGGAAGAACTGGTGTCGCTCGAGAGCCAGCCGCTTGGTATCGAAGACCGCCCCGGCGCAGGCCCAATCGCGATCGGCAAAGGCGAAATTCGCTTCGAGCACGTTACCTTCCACTACGGTGCGAAAGCCACGCCGCTCTACGACAACTTCTCCGTGCGCATCGCGCCGGGAGAACGCGTCGGACTGGTCGGGCACTCGGGTTCGGGGAAGACGACTTTCATCAAGCTGATCCAGCGGCTCTACGACATTTCGGAAGGCCGGATCACGATCGACGGTCAGGATATCGCCCGTGTGCGGCAGGCGTCGTTGCGCAGCCAGATCGCCATCGTTCAGCAGGAGCCGGTGCTGTTCCACCGCTCGCTGGCGGAGAACATCGCCTATGCACGGCCCGGCGCGAGCCGTGCCGAGATCGAACGCGCCGCGAAGCTTGCCAGTGCGCACGGCTTTATCGCGGCGCTGCCCCAAGGTTACGACACGCTGGTGGGCGAACGCGGCATCAAGCTCTCGGGTGGCGAACGTCAGCGTGTAGCGATTGCGCGGGCGTTTCTCGCGGACGCGCCGATCCTGATTCTGGACGAAGCGACCTCGAGCCTCGACAGCGAAAGCGAAGTGCTGATCCAGCAGGCCATGGAACGGCTGATGATGGGCCGCACGACGCTGGTGGTGGCGCACCGTCTGTCCACCGTGCGAGCGCTGGACAGACTGCTGGTGCTGGACAAGGGCAAGGTCATCGAGGAAGGTAGTCACGAGGCGTTGATCAGACTCGAGAACGGCTTGTACAGGCGCTTGTTCGAACGTCAGGCGCTGGAGTTGATCAAGGGTCTCGGCGATTCTGAGGTCACGCACAAGACCAATGCCGCAAAGGCGAATCGACGCGATGATTCGGACTTGCTAGTCGAGAAGTAAATTGCGAAGAAGCGTGCGGGACGTCCTGCAGAAGCCGCCGTAACAGGCGTTTTCTGCAGGCTTACGCACACTTACCCACACCTACACCACGCCCGCAGGCAGCCCGATGCCGCGCGCCATGCCGGTCGCCGCGAACACCATCAACACCAGCAGCACGGTCTGGATCACACTGAAACGCGCATAAGTACGCGCCTTTCGCAAATCAGGCGTTGTGCCTTTTCTGATACTTGCGCGCCAGCGCATCAGGCCGAGCATCGTCGGGACTTCGAAAATGAGTATCAGCACGAGCAGCGTCATCTTCAAGTGAAAGAGCGGCTCATGCAGGTAGTAGTCGGCGCCCTTTTCGAAACCGCCGAAGGCGCGCATCAGACCGGTGACGATCAGCACCAAAGCCGAAAGACCCCACCGCGAGTCGGAGCGGAATACGGATCGCAGCGCAGCAGGCACGCTGGCTCGCCGCAATGACCAGGTGCGCCGAAGAATCGACGCGAGGGCAAAGCCATAAGCAAGTAGATGAAGGGCGGCAAGCAACCAGCGAACCAGCATAGCGACTCCTGCAAACGACGCAATACGATCGATGTATCTCTCACTCGCCCACCGAAACGCCGGGCGGCACTTTTTCTTACATGTCTTATTATCGACTACCGCACTTTACGATGTCTGCTTCGCCCGCGTGTTGTAGCTGACTGTCCGGAGCGACAGTTTCAGACTTGCCGCAACGATGTGTCGAGCGCTCGCGCGGCGACCCGATCGCCCTCGGTAGTCAGCGCGGCGCGGAACACGGTTTGCCGATTGTGTCCCGCCGCAGCCGGCGAATCCCACAGCAATTCGATTTTCGGACGTCGGCCGAAGCCGCTGCGCACCAGCGCAGGCGCGCCGACCGTACCGAGCGGCGCTGCAGGTCGACCCGCTTCACCGGCAACACCGAACGCCACCGCCGGGGCAGGCGCCGGCGGCGCGCCCATGCCTGGCGCCGCCGCCCAGCGCACGGACAATTCGCGAGCGTCGTACTGCCCCACCTTGCGACGCTCGGCCCAGACGACCACCGTGCGCGTGGCCGGATCGAGCGAGACCGCATAGCGGCCGATTGCAAAGCGCCGCGCAGCGATATTGGTTCGCCACAGCGCGCGCGGCCGGCAAATCCACACCACCGCCGCATACAACGCCGGTGCCGCCAACAGCCAGCCGTTGGTGGCCGCCACCGCCTGCGCGGCGCGGCGCCAACCGGCGCTCGCCGCAAATGCGCCGACCGACCAGACAGCAAACAGGAATCCGAGGAAAGCAAACAGACGCACCGCCTGCCGCAACCATTGCGGCAGCGGATGCAACGGGCGCTCGGCCACGGCGCGGGCGCCCGGCAGGAAGATCAGCAGGAACAGGAACACCAGGTTGATACACGCCCACGGCGAGGACACCATCGCCGACAACGACGCGCCCAGGTCCATCTGCGCCATCGAAAAGAGCCAGCGAGTGAGGAGCACGAGACCGATGGCGCGCAGCGCGAAAATCATTCCGGCGCCGGGCGCCGCGTTCGCACGCGTCTCTTTCGTTCTCGCCAAAGCATCCTCCTGTCGTCGACGGCGCCGCAGCCAGATTTGCGGCACGGCCATTATAGGGATATTACCGAGACAGGCTCATGCTTGCCGGTCCCAAAACCGTACTTTCTGCCGCATACGCGCAAAATCGCGGCGCGCATGCAACAACGCCCCGCAGGCGAGATGCACGCGGGGCGTTGCTGGGGCAGCCGGACCATCGATCACTGGGCGCCGAAAGCGCGCGCCCGGCCAGCCGGTCCGGCTGCTTTTACGTACCGTACTTAGCTGGCGCTCAACTGGCGTTCACTTCGCGCAGCACCGTGCGATGCTTCTGACGCAGCAGCTCTTCGTAGGTGGCAACGTAGTTCTTCGCCATAACCTTCGACGAGAAGCGCGCTTCGAATGCCTTGCGCACTCCGGTGCGCGGCAGCGTGTGCAGACGCTTCACTGCGGCGACCGCGCTGATTTCGTCTTCGACGACGAAACCCGACACGCCGTTTTCGATCACTTCCGGCACCGAACCACGGTTGAACGCGATCACCGGCGTACCGCAAGCCATTGCTTCGATCATCACCAGACCGAAGGGCTCCGGCCAGTCGATCGGGAACACAAGTGCATGCGCGTTGCCGAGGAACTCACGCTTTTCGGTTTCGCCGATTTCGCCAATGTATTCGACGTGCGGGAGCGCCATCAGCGGCTTGATCACTTCTTCGTAATAGGCACGATCGGCCTTGTCGATCTTGGCGGCGACCTTGAGCTTCATGCCTGCCTGGCCGGCGATGCGGATCGCACGGTCGAGACCCTTCTCCGGCGAGACGCGGCCAAGGAATGCGAGGTAGCCCGGCTCGACGTCCTTGATCGGCGTGAGCACGTTTTCCGGCAGCCCGTGATAAACGGTTTGCAGCCAGTTCGCCTGTTGCAGCGGGATGCGCTGGTTGTCCGAAATCGACACCACCGGCACGTCGCTGAACGTGTTGAAGATCGGCTGCAGTTCCGGCAGATCGAGACGGCCGTGCAGCGTGGTCAGGAACGGCACCGGCTGGCGGGCGAACAGCGAGAACGGGTAGTAGTCGATGTGGAAATGCAGCACGTCGAATTCGTCCGCGCGGCGGCGCACTTCTTCCAGCAGCAGCATGTGCGGCGCCATCACGTCGCGGATGGTCGGGTCGAGGCGCAGCGCCTGCGGCCAGAACGCTTCGAGCTTCGCCGAGGTTTGCGAATCGCCGCTTGCGAAAAGCGTGACGTCATGGCCCTGTTCAACCAGCGCTTCGGTCAGGTAGGACACCACACGTTCCGTCCCGCCGTAAAGCTTGGGAGGAACCGCCTCGTGCAAGGGAGCGATTTGAGCGATTCGCATAATGAAGAACTCCTCGTAAAAAATCAGGCAAAAGTACTGCGTTTGGTAAAAGCGATTCGCTTGCTCGCCAGGGCAGTCTGGCCGGATATGCCGGCGCGGGCCTGATTCTTTCGAGAAATCCTGCGATGGATCGCTTGGGTAGTGAGCCCAGATCAGCAGTTCGCTGTCTGCGCATGTGCCGGTAAACGCACACATGGCACCTACGTTGACAAACTGTCAGATATTTCGGTGGGCTAGCAGAGCATGCATTATCAATGCCGGGGATCTCGCTGCACCACAACATTTCAAAGTCTTTACGTTGTTACAAAGGCGAAACACTTTACAAACCCTTGTTTTATAAGACAGTTCTACAGTAGCAACTGGCTTGCAACGCTGACCCGAAGACGGCCGCTGTAAGCTCCTGTGTCAACTTTGCCGGCAGGCATTGAAGAAATGCCGCACCGCAGTTGAATGCAATTTGTAATTATATCCCGAAATATTCCGCAGCCTGCGTGAACCACCGCCCGATCGGCGGGTCGAGCAACAGTAGGTCGCGGTCGTCTATCGCGAAATCAGTCGCGCCATAGCCCGGATACACAGGGCGCAATCGCTTTTGCATGTTTACAATGCGAAGCATCGGCTTCGCGGCGAGCGCTTTTGCTGTGGCCCATGCCTTGCATGCACAACCTGAACCACACCGACCTCACGATCAATTGGAACACTTAACCATCGCCCAGCGTAATGCCCAGAACGCAAAGCTTGCAAGCTATGCGCACAGGCCGCTTGCGTTTCTTTTCCGCTTTATTCGCCGCCATCCGCTCGCGCACGCGATCGTCCTGTGCAGCGTGTTCGCGGCCGTGGGCTGTGCGCTCGCTTCGCAATACGCGATCAAGCATCTGATCGATGTGCTCGGCGAAGGCCGGCATCATCCCGGTCCGCTGTGGGGCGCGTTCGCCATCCTGGTTGGCCTGATTGCCGCCGACAACCTGTTGTGGCGGGTCGGCGGATGGGTGGCTGCGCACACCTTCGTGGCCGTAACTGGCGACCTGCGGCGCGATTTGTTCCAGTATTTAAGCGGCCACTCGCCGACCTACTACTCGGAGAAACAGCCCGGCATGCTGGCGAGCCGCATCACGGCAACCTCGAACGCGGTCTACACCGCCGAGAACACCACCGCCTGGAACGTGCTGCCGCCGTGTATCGCCGTGCTCGGCGCGATCGTCATGATCACCGCCGTGAATCCGCTGATGGCGGGCGGCCTGATGCTGTGTTCGGCCATTCTGTCGGTCGTGCTTTACAAACTTGCCGGGCGTGGCTCGGCGCGACATCACCATTTCGCCACGAAAGCAGCGTCGGTGGACGGTGAGCTGGTCGACGTGATCAGCAACATGGGCCTCGTGCGCGCCTTCGGCATGACGTTTCGCGAGCAGCAGCGTTTCGGCGCGACTGTCAAAGCGGAAATGGAAGCGCGCCAGCAGAGCCTGCTGTATCTGGAAAAGCTGCGCCTGCTGCATGCGGTGATCACCGCGCTGCTGTCGGCAGGCTTGCTGGGCTGGGCGCTGTGGCTGTGGGATCAAGGCCGTGCGACCTCCGGCGACATCGTGCTGGTCAGCTCGCTCGGCTTCACGATTCTGCACGGCACGCGTGATCTGGCCGTAGCGCTGGTCGACGTCACGCAGCACGTCGCGCGGCTCGCGGAAGCCGTTCGCACCCTGCTCGAGCCGCACGGCATGCCGGACCGCGACGGCGCCACCGAACTCGTGCCGCAAGGCGGCCGGGTCGATTTCGAAGGCGTGACGTTCGCCTACCCGCGCCGCCGGCCGATTCTCGATCACTTCGACCTGCATATCGAGCCGGGCCAGCGGGTCGGCCTGATCGGCAAGTCGGGCGCGGGCAAATCCACCGTGCTGGCGCTGCTGCAGCGTTTCTACGAGACGCAGGGCGGCGCCATCAAGATCGACGGCCAGGACATTGCTGCGATCACCCAGGACAGCCTGCGCCACACAATCGCGCTGGTGCCGCAGGATATTTCCCTGTTCCATCGCACGGTGTACGAAAACATCGCTTACGGCCGCCCTGAAGCGACCCGGGAAGAAGTGGTCGCCGCCGCGCGCGAAGCCCGCTGCAGCGATTTCATCGAAGCCATGCCGGAAGGGTTCGACACGATCGTCGGCGACCGCGGTGTCAAGCTCTCCGGCGGACAGCGCCAGCGCATCGCGATTGCGCGCGCAATCCTGAAGAACGCGCCGATCCTGCTGCTCGACGAAGCCACCTCGGCGCTCGATAGCGCATCGGAAGAAGCGATTCAGAAGGCGCTCGACCGGTTAATGGTGGGCCGTACGGTGATCGCGATCGCGCACCGGTTGTCGACACTGAACAACTTCGACCGGATCATCGTGATGAGCCAAGGCAAGGTCATCGACGACGGCAGTCCGGAAGAGTTGCGCCAGCGGCCGGGCCTGTATCGCGATCTGCTTTCGAAGCAGTACGGCAAGGGCACCACGCTGCATGTCGGCGGCAAGAAGGTGGACGAACAGCACGTGGTCTAGTCAACACACCGCCTTCTGCTGCTTCAGCAACACCCGCAGCAATAAACAAAAAAGCCGCTTTCGTGCGGCTTTTTTGTTTTCCAAAGGCGCTTCTAATCGGGCCCGAAAACCACCTATCCGACCGTAGTTTCGCGCGCCGTCTTCTTGCCCGATCCGGCACGCACCTTCACGGTTCTGGTGCTCTTCGCACCATCGACGCTCTGAAGATCGCGCATGAAGTTGTCGCGCCACACCGATACGTTGTTCTCGCGCAATTGCACCATCATGTCGCGATGACGCGCCTGGCGCTCCACAAGCGGCATCTCCAGCGCTCTCGCCAACGCCTCGGCCATACCGTCGATGTCGACCGGATTCACGATCAGCGCACCATCCAGTTCCTGCGCGGCGCCGGCAAAGCGTGACAGCACGAGCACGCCCGGATTGTCCGGATCCTGTGCCGACACATACTCCTTGGCGACGAGATTCATGCCGTCGCGCAAGGGCGTGACATAGCCGACATGCGCCGTGCGAAACAGCGCAGCCAGCACCGAGCGCTCGTACTGCTTATGGATGTACAGGATTGGTGTCCAGTCCAGTTCGGCAAAGCGGCCGTTGATGCGCCCCGACTCCCCTTCGAGCTGCAGGCGGATGTCCTGGTACGCGTGCATGTCGGCGCGCGTCGGCGGTGCGATTTGCAGGAACGACACCTGGTTGCGTTGCGCGGTGAAATGTTCCAGCAAGCGCTCGAACGCGCGGAAACGTTCGACCAGCCCCTTCGAATAATCGAGGCGGTCCACGCTCATGATCAGCTTGCGCGAATGCAGCGCCGTCTTCATCGTGCGCACCGGTTTGCCACGCTCGCCCGCTTTCGCGAGCCCGGCGATTTCGTCCGGATAGACGCCGATCGGATACGCCGCCGCGCGCAAGGTGCGGCCGAACGCATGGACGGTCAGCGGTCCGCTGGCTGACACGTCGACCGTGCCGTTCGCCTCATTGACGATGTAGTCGCAGAACGCCCGCAAATCCGGCGCGGTCTGGAAACCGAGCAGATCGAACGAGCACAGCGCTTCGACCAGCTCGCGATGCGGCGGTACCGCCAGCAATACCTGCGACGCCGGAAACGGAATATGCAGGAAAAAGCCGATGCGATTTTTCACGCCGGCCGCACGCAACGCCTGGGCGAACGGAATCAGGTGATAGTCGTGGACCCAGATCACGTCGTCTTCGCGCAATAGCGGGACCAGTTGCTGAGCGAGCCACGCGTTGACGCGGCAGTAGCCTTCGAAGTCGTGCCGGTCGTATTGCAGCAGATCGGCGCGATAGTGGAACGCGGGCCACAGCGTGGCGTTCGAGAAACCGCGGTAGTACTGGTCGTAGTCGCGGCGCATCAGCGCGATGGTCGCGAAGGTCACCGGTCCGCGCTCTTCCACCTTGATCTGCGGCTGGCCCGAGCTCAGCACATCGCCGCTCCAGCCAAACCACATGCCGCCGGTTTCCTTCAGCGCGTCATACACGCCGACCGCCAGGCCGCCCGCCGCCGGGCCGCCCTCCGAGATCGGCGCAACCCGGTTCGATACGATGATCAGTCGGCTCATGAAGCGCGATTCCCGATGCAGTAAGTCATGGTCGTTAGGGGATGGGGCGCCACCGGCGGTGTCAAGATCACGCTCCGCGCGCGGTCGCGACAATCGATTCCAGCCAGTCGAGCAGCGCCGTGACCGACTCGATGCGCGTATGTGCCATCGTGTCTCCCGCACCCACCTTGATCGACAGGCCGCCGCGCTCGTTGACGACAGCAAAGCCTTTCTCGTCGGTCAGATCGTCGCCGGCAAACACCGGCGTGCGGCCCACGAACGGCGGCTCTTCCAGAAACGCGCGCATCGCGCGGCCCTTGTCGACGTCCTTCGGCTTGATTTCGTAGACCATCTTGCCCGGCTGCAGCACATACGAGCCGGGATAATCGGCCACCAGCCGCTCAGTCGCCTCGCGCGCCACCGGTTCGCGGTCGGGCGCGTTGCGGTAGTGCAGCGCGAGCGCCGCGCCTTTGATCTCGAGCAGCATGCCGGGATGTTCGTTGACGACCTGCGCGAGCACCTGCTCCATGCGCAACAGGCGTTCGTCGTGAAAACCGATGCGCTGTGTGTCGCCGTTCGCGTCGCGCCGCTCGGCGCCATGCAGACCGGCAATCGGCAGATCGGGCATGCCGAGAAAACCGTCGATGCTGTCGATACCGCGGCCCGACACGATCGCGACCGCGCCATTCGTGAGACTGCGCAACTCGCTCAGCAACACGATCACGCGCGGTTGCACCAGCACGCCGTCCGGCGTGGGCGCGAGCTCGACGAGCGTGCCATCGAAGTCGAAGAAAAATGCCGTCTCACCAGGAGACAGAACAGCCGGAAGTGCTTGCATCGGTTAATTTTGCCTTTCAGCCTTCTGCGGCCGGAAAAGTGTGCGCATCTTACCGCGCATCCGTCAATTTTTCGAGAAAGTAAGCCGGGACACAAGCCTGGCCGGGTAGCGCAGCCGGCGCTGCTCACGATTGCGTTCAAAAAGAGAACAATCGGGCTTCAGCGAGCTTTCAGCCGCCTGCGTCAAATTGCCTCGCAAACCGCGCGCCCGCGGGCGCTGCGCGACGTCTTTGGAGATTTTGCGATACAGTCGCTGCCACACAGACCATTGCAGCGACAACCCTATTTGCACACCATGACGGGCCGCCCGCCTGGCACGAACCAACCGAGTCCGTTTACGGGCAGCGTCAGGCGCCGCTCTTCAATCGAGTCATTGAACCCTGCTTTGTTCCCCATCCTCTCGTCCCGCCACCAACAGTCGAACCGCTTAACGCCACGCCAGCCGTGGCCCGGGCGCCTGGTCGCGTTGACCGTCATGGTGGGCGCGCTCGGTGCGCTAGCCGGCTGCACACATCCCGCCGAACCGTTCCAGTTGACCAACGTGACCGGCCACTTGCCGGATCTCGATTTCACCCTAACTGGCGACGACGGCCGCACCGTAACCGGTGATTCGTTCAAAGGCCGCACCTCGCTCGTCTACTTTGGTTATACGCATTGTCCGGACGTCTGCCCAGAAACGATGGGTCGCCTGATGCAGGTGCTCGGCAAACTCGGCCCGGACGCGCAAAAAGTGCGCATCCTGTTCATCACCGTCGATCCGGCACGCGACACGCCCAAAGCGCTGCATGATTACGTCGGCGCCTTCGACTCGCAGCACGCCGAGGGCCTGACCGGTACCGACTGGCAGATCGAGTCGCTCGCCAAGCGTTACCGGGTCGCCTATCAGATGGAAAAGCGCGACCCCAACGGCAACTACGAAGTCACCCATAGCTCGGCCTGCTACGTGTTCGATCCGCAAGGCCACGCGCGCCTGCTCGCCACCGATCACGATACTCCCGATGCTATCGCACAAGACCTGCGCCGCATCGTTGATGACCGCTCCTGACCTTTCCCGAGTTCACCCATGTCGATCAAGATCAAAACGTTCGCCGCACTGAGCTGCACGCTCGCCCTCTCATTCGGTTTCGCATCGGCCGCGCATGCCGCCGGTGCCAATGCGATCAGCGTCAAAGACGCGTGGGTGCGCTGGCTGCCGAACAACCTCCCCGCCGCCGGCTACGTGACGCTGGTGAACGCGAGCGACAAGCCGGTCGACCTCGTCGATATTTCCAGCAACGACTACGGCGATGCGATGCTGCATCAAACCGTATCGAACGGCTCGACGCAAAAGATGGTGATGGTCGACAAGCTGACAGTGCCCGCGCACGGCCAGGTGGCAATTGCGCCGGGCGGCTATCACGTGATGCTCGAAGACGCGAAGCACAAGGTCGCACCAGGTGACACCGTGCATCTGACGCTGAAGTTCTCCGACGGCGAAACGCTCGATACGCCGTTCGCCGTCAAGTCGCCCGCCCAGACCAAGTAACGTCCCGCGATGAACCTGCTCTACTGGCTCGACCCCTGGGAGTTTTCGCCGACCGTCGTCATCGCCTTGCTGGTGCCGGCGATTCTTTTCGTGCGCGGCGCGCACAAGGCGAAGGTGTCGATTCGCCGGCGCATTTCCTTCTGGTTCGGGTTGGTCGCGTTGTATGTCGCGCTGCATACGCGGCTCGATTATTTCTTCGAGCATGAGTTCTTCATGCATCGCGCGCAGCATCTGGTGCTGCATCACCTCGGGCCGTTCTTTATCGCCCTCTCGTATCCGGGCGCCGCGTTGCGTGCGGGCATTCCATTCAGCTGGCGGCAGCGCTTCGTGCGGCCGGCGCTTGAGACTCCGGTAGTACGCAAGCTGCTCGACGTGGTGATGCATCCGGTAGTCGCCGTCACGTTGTTCGTCGGGTTGATCTACTTCTGGCTGATGTCGCCAATTCATTTCGTGGCGATGCTCGACTGGCGGCTCTATCGCGTGATGAACTGGAGCATGGTGATCGACGGGCTGCTGTTCTGGTGGCTCGTGCTCGATCCGCGTCCTGCGCCGCCGGCGCGTTTGTCGCCCGGCAAGCGCGTACTGGTGGTGATTGCTGCGATTCCGCCGCAGATCATGCTCGGCGCATTTATCTTCTTTACGCCGCGCGAGCTCTATCCGATCTACTCGATCTGCGGCCGCGCCTTCACGTGGCTGAGCCCGATGCGCGATCAGCAAATCGGCGGGCTGTTGCTGTGGATTCCGGGCTCGATGATGAGCGTGATCGGCGCGCTGTTGGCGTTGCGTCACTGGATGCGGCTGTCGGCACGCGGACGTCTGCGCGGCGAGCGGCACGTTAAGGCGACGCAAGGCTTGACGCAGCCCGCGTCGGTGCCTGCGAGCAGCCAGCGCTGAGCATTTCGAATCGATTGAAGTCGTCGCGGCGTTTGAAGCCGGTCGGCGCATGCGCACCGAGTCCGATTGCGACCCGGTTTTTTAAGCCGAACGCATCCACACGTGCGGGATGCCGTCCTCTTCGTGAATCTCCGACACCGGCGTAAAGCCAAACGCCCCGTAGAAGCCTTGCAGATGCGCCTGCGCATGCAAACGGATCGGCGTACCCGGCCACTGCGCCCGGATGTGCGCGAGTGAGCGTTCGAGCATCGCGTTGCCGACGCCGATGCCGCGGAATTCCGCCGTGCTCAGTACGCGGCCGATGCGGATATCGGTGTCGTCGACGTCCGGCAACAGCACGCGCAGATAGCCCGCGAGCGGCGGCTTCTTTTCACCGGGGCCAAAGGCAAACAGGTGCCAGGCATCTGAATCGAGCCCGTCGATATCGCCATACAAGCAGTTCTGCTCGATGACGAACACCGCGCTGCGCGCGGCCAGCATCGCGTAGACTTCGGCGGCCGTGAGGTCTTCGAACGCTTTCCAGCGCCATTCGAGTTGCGCCAGTCGCGTGGCGGCAGTTTGCAGCGGTTCGGTCATGGAGAGGCTTCAAAAAGAGGTGCGCCTGGAAGGGGCAGCGGCAATGCGAAATTATGCCGCGTGGGGCGATCTGAGGCTACGTCGCGCCGATATTGGCGAGTTCGTCGGCGGACCCACACACGCCTGCTGCATTCAGCCGCCATGCGCCCGATCGCACCCCCGTTACGCCACGCATTCAGGACGCTTCGCGGTCAATCGCGTTGATGCGGCCGCCAGCCGCAATCCTGCTACGCGCTTGCAAAAACCGGCTCGACGGGCTGTGCGAGACAGTCGATCAGGTTACCGGGTCCGCACAAATGCAGCGCGCCCACCACCACCAAAGTCCGCTCCGGCCGCCCGAGCAGCGCCGTCACACGCGCCGCCCACGCGCGATTGCGCGCATCGAGAATGGCGTGGCGGATGCCGGGGAGATTGAACATCGGCGACTCGACAGCGATCTGATGCACGGCTTCCAGATCGCCATGCAGCCACGCGGTGTGCATCCGCTCGAGCGTGCGCTGCGGTTCGTCGAGATCGGACATCAGCATGCCGAGCGCGGTGCCAACTGCTTCAAGCGAAATCGATTCGAGCGACGCCGCCACCTCCTGCGCGGTCTCGAGATACTGGTACGGTTTGGCTTGCGTGAGCGCCGAGCGCAGCATGCGCGGCTCGACACCTTCGACGACCTGCTGGAATAGCGTCGGCGCGACGATCAACGCGGCCCACGGACGCAGATCGACGAGCGGCGCCAACGGACCCTCGACGGGCCACACAGCTTGCAGCCGATTCCAGGCATCGGCGGATAGCAAAGGCTGCAGTTGATCGGCACCGCCCTGCGGGGGAGCCTTCAGAAACGGCAGGATCGTCGGCGGATCGGATTCGAAGACCAGCGATTCGGCCCAGTCATACGCTTCGGCGATCCACGGCGGCGTTCTGCGACTCGTCGCCGGAAACAGATGCATCGAGCCGAGCAGACGGACGTTGGTGCCGGTGAGTTGTAGGTACATGCAGCCTCGTGTAGACGGGCAATTGCGCAAAGCGGCAATCGGGCAATTCAATCAGCGGCGCGCAGCGCGGCGGCCCGGCTCGCGGCCCCTCGCCACGCGGTCCGCACCGTGAACGCGACGAACAGCAGGAAAGCGATCTGCGAAACGTACAGGTCCATGCGGATCGGATGATGCAGCGCGAACCATGAATTGTGCACCACGTCTGTCACGATGACAGCGACACAGAGGATCAGCCCTGCTCTCGGACTCAACAGTAATAACAGAACCGTGAGCGGGTTGATAAAGAGCAGTGACGTCCAGTAGATTTGTGTCAGCGGCGCCGCGCCGCCGTAGTCCCACCAGAGCCCATGGACCAAAGCCGCTTGCAGATGCGCCCAGGTGGCGCCGCACAGACATAGCGCGTAGATCAGGCGCAAATAGAAGGAGCGGCGTTCGATATCCTGGATGCGCATGATGTCGATGAGGGAGCGTTGGAGTCTGCGAACTATAGCGTTGCGCGCAGATGGACATGGACGCAGCGGCGTATCGTAAGCGGCGACCTGAGTACCAAGGCTAAAAGGAGAGACACGAAGTACGAGGTGCACGACGCCGGATAAAAGAAAAGCCCCGACAAGTCGGGGCTTTTCTTTACATCAACTACTGGAGGCGCGAGCCGGAGTCGAACCGGCCTAAACGGCTTTGCAGGCCGCTGCATAACCGCTTTGCTATCGCGCCGCAAGCGGACTGGAACCTAGCTGCAGATTCTCAGATTTGTCTGGTGGGTAACCGTAAGGACTGACCCACCAAACAAAAAGGGAAGCGTTGCTTCCCCTTATGTATGGAGCGGGAGACGAGGCTCGAACTCGCGACCTCAACCTTGGCAAGGTTGCGCTCTACCAACTGAGCTACTCCCGCATTGCCCTACTTCACAACGCCTTGCACTTTTACTTCGCCAAACAACGCGTTGCTTCAAAATTTGGAGCGGGAGACGAGGCTCGAACTCGCGACCTCAACCTTGGCAAGGTTGCGCTCTACCAACTGAGCTACTCCCGCAATGTGCTGCTTTTGCCCTGCTAACTACTGCCTTATTACTGCAACTGCTCTCTTACTGCTGCCGCGCTTCAAACTGCGTGCATCGGAGAAACGAGATTATGGAGAAACGACTGAAACGTGTCAACCCCTTTTGCGAATGTCTTTAACTGAAAAGATTTCACTCACGCTTGCCCGACGTTCGGACACGCTTCAACCGCTCGGGCATCGCGCCCCGAACGTTTTCCAATCAGGCGACGCCACTCCGCTCGCGGATCTGCGGCCACGCGAGTTTCATGTAGTAGAGCATCGACCAGATCGTCAGGAACGCGGCCAGATAGATCAGCCACAGGCCCCACACGCGCGTATCGACAGACACCCCGCCACCGAACGGCAACGGCCCGTAGAACAGCAGCATCGGAATCGCGACCATCTGGCACACCGTCTTGAACTTGCCGAGCGAATTCACCGCGACACTCTTCGATGCGCCGATCTGCGCCATCCACTCACGCAGCGCCGAGATGGCGATCTCGCGTCCGACGATCACTAGCGCGATCGCCGAATCGATCCGCGCCAGTTGCACGAGCACCAGCAGCGCAGCCGTCACCATCAGCTTGTCGGCGACCGGATCGAGAAATGCGCCGAACGCCGAGGTCTGATTCCATTTGCGGGCCAGATAGCCGTCGAACCAGTCGGTGAGTGCCGCCAGAATGAAGATCGTGGCGGCCGCCAGATTGCGGTGTGCCGGGCTCATCATCATGTCGGGCAAATAGAACACGCCGACGACGAGCGGAATCAGGACGATCCGCAGCCAAGTCAGGAAAATCGGGAAATTAAACGGCATGGGCAGGCGCAGCGTCTGACAAGGGAGATGCAATTGTGCCGTGTCACAGGGCCTGCCACAAGCAAAGCGGCACGCTGGGCCTGGCACGTGCAGCGCCGGAGCACCGCTTGCCGGACACTTATCACCCGCTTGCTGAGCGCTTCTGCGCCACCTATCGACCGCTCGCTGCCCCTCCTCGGGCAGCGTGGCGTACCGCAATCAGTGCAACTGCCGATAGATCTGCTCGGCAAGCGCCTGCGAAATTCCTTCGACGCTCGCCAGATCCTCGACGCTGGCCGCGACCACCCCGCGCAGCCCGCCGAAGCGCGCCAACAGCCGCTGACGCCGCTTCGCGCCCACCCCTTCGAGTTCTTCGAGCCGCGAGGTCTGGCGAGTCTTGCCGCGCTTCGCGCGCATACCGGTAATCGCAAAGCGGTGCGCCTCGTCACGAATTTGCGCGACCAGCATCAGCGCAGCGCTTTCCTTGCCGAGTTCGAGCGCCGCGCGGCCGTCCGCGAAAATCAAGGTTTCGAGACCGACCTTGCGTCCTTCGCCCTTCGCGACACCGACCAGCATGCCGGTATCGAGACCCAGTTCGGTGAACACCTGGCGCGCGATTTCAACCTGACCCTTGCCACCGTCGATTAACACGATAGTCGGCAGGATGCCGCCGGCCGCAGCCGGTTCCGCGGCATCCGCTGCGAGTGACGGATCCGCGGCTGCGTCGCTTTGCAATTCGGCGGCTTCGTCCGCGGCGTTCGCAGCCGCCTGCGCAACCATCTTCTCGTAGCGGCGCGTCAGCACCTGGCGCATCGCCGCGTAGTCGTCACCGGGCGTAATGCCGGTGATGTTGTAGCGCCGGTATTCGGACGACTGCATCTTGTGATGGTGATACACCACGCACGATGCCTGCGTCGCCTCGCCCATTGTGTGGCTGATGTCGAAGCACTCGATACGCAGATGCGCGAGATCGTCGTACTCCATGCCGAGCGTGTCCGTGAGCGCGCGCGTACGGGCCTGCTGCGAGCCTTGTTCCGAGAGCAGGCGTGCGAGCGCGAGCCGCGCGTTCTGCTCGGCCATCGCGAGCCATGCGCGCCGTTGACCTTGCGGCTGGCGCAGCACCGTCACTTTATGGCCGGCCTGCTCGATCAGCACATCGACCAGCTCGCGTGTGGACGGCGCATGGCTGACCACGAGCACCGGCGGGACGCGATTGCCGATGTAGTGCTGCGCGATGAACGCCTCCAGCACTTCAGATTCGATGCCGCCGACGGTTGCACGGCCTTTGCGTGGCGCCGAAGGCTCGACTTCGGACTCGGCCGCATCGCCCTCTTCATCTTCGGCCTCGACAGCAGCATCTGCCTCGTCATCATCCTCTTCGGACGGCATCTCCCCGGCGATTGCGAGCGCGTCGGTTGCATCGGACGATGCGCTCACGCTGTTTGCAGCCTCGTCAGACACCAGACCCGCACCGCTCGCGACATCGACCAGCAGTTCATCGTCGCCGCCTTGTTCAAGCCCGCCCTCGCCGACCGTCAACGCGCTTTCCACGTGCGACGGAAAATACGCCTTGTCGCCCAGATGACGTCCGCCGCGCACCATCGCGAGGTTCACGCACACGCGCCCGCCGAGGGCAACCACCGCGAGAATATCCACATCGCTATCGCCGCCGACTTCGATCGCCTGCTGATGCAGCACCGTCGACAGCGAGCTCATCTGATTGCGCACCGCCGCAGCCTGCTCGAACTTCAGTTCGCTCGCGAACGCGTGCATTTTCTGCTCGAGCTCCTTCATCACTTCGCCCTGGCGGCCGAGCAGAAAGCGCGACGCGTTGGCGACATCGCGCGCGTAATCTTCTTCGCTAATCGCCGCGACGCACGGGGCCGTGCAACGGCCGATCTGATGCAGCAGACACGGCCGTGTGCGGTTGTTGAACACGGAATCCTCACACGTACGCAACTGGAAGACGCGTTGCAGGATCTGGATGCTTTCGCGCACCGCCCACGCACTCGGGAACGGCCCGAAGTACTGGTTCTTGCGATCCACCGAGCCGCGGTAGTACGCCATGCGCGGAAACTTGTGACCGGTCAGCTTGAGATAGGGATACGACTTGTCGTCGCGAAACAGGATGTTGTAACGCGGCGCCAGCGCCTTGATCAGGTTGTTTTCGAGCAGCAGCGCTTCGGCCTCGGAACGCGTGACGGTCGTCTCGATGCGCGCAATGCGCGTCACCATCATCGCGATGCGCGGCGACAGTTGGGTCTTCGTGAAGTAGCTCGAGACGCGCTTCTTGAGATCGCGCGCCTTGCCCACGTAAAGCACCGTGCCCTGCGTATCGTAATAGCGATAGACGCCGGGCAGATGCGGCAATTGGGCGAGCACTTTTTTCGGCTCGAAAACGTCGGTTGCTTCAGGTTCGGTCATGCAGAATCGGTTGGCTGGGACAGTGTCGCGAAGCCTCTGCTCACGCGCTGCGCGCTGAGTGGTCACTGAGGCGCGGAACCGCGGGCGAGTGCTTGTCGGGTAGCCCGACTTTCTTGCGAAAGCCGGGCCCCCCGAGAACCGTACGTGCGAGTTTCCCCGCATACGGCTCAAATCTACAAACAAAGTTCTGTCTACGACAGAACCGGCTTAGTTACAACCAGCTTACCAGCGTGCACTTGCTGATGGCAGTGCGGGTGGAGCAGCACCCGGTTGGATAAAGCGTCGGTACCGCCATGCATCCGATATTCCAGATGATGGTCGTGCCAGCCCGATTCGTCCGTTAAGGCACAGCCACAATGCGCGCATAGCCCGCCTTGTGACATATACAGCGTCGCCCACTGCTTTCGGTAGCGCATTTGTTCCCACATGCGCCCCTGCCGCAGGGTTTCGCCATATTGCTCCCATGTCGGATCAAAAGGATTGAACTCGCCCTTGATCCTCGTGTGCCGTTTGATAGCCATACCACTAAGCTGGTATAGCTCATTCAGCCCCCAACTGCCGTCTTCGCGTACCGTACGAACCGCAAACACCCAGTGCCGGGCACCGATAGAGTGAAAGTACTTCTGTTTCACCCACACAGCGCTCTTTTGCGGGTGCCTCCGCTTCGACCACCGCCAGAGCTTCCGAAAAATCAGATGCTCCATGCGGCTGTACGTCTGCTTGGCCGAGACCGGACGGTGGTACTGCGCCCATCCGCGCAACATCGGGTTCAGCAGTTGGATTAGATCCCCCTGCTTTACCGTTTTGTTGCCGCTGATCGTTTCCGCCACCTTGCGATAAAACGCTTGCGCGTTTTTCTTGCTCGGCTTGATGAGCAATTTTCCCGAGTACTTCCGGAAATTCCACCCAAGGAAATCGAAGCCTTCATCAATGTGGGTGATGCGCGTTTTCGCCTCAGACAGTTGCAGGCCCCGAACCGCAAGGAACGCTTCCACCCAAGGCCTGACCACGCTTTCCAGTATCTCTTTCGAGTCACCGGTAATCACGAAGTCATCCGCGTATCGCACCACATTGACCTTCAACTTCTTAGCTTTGACGATCCCGAATTTCGCACCGAGGTGCGCAACCAGTTCACGCTCCAGCCCGTTCAGCGTCACATTCGCCAGCGTCGGGGAGATGATCCCTCCCTGCGGCGTACCGGCCTCAGTCGCCTGTAGCTGACCCTTGTAAATCAGGCCAGCCTTCAACCACTTCCGGAGGATCTCCCTGTCCATGGGGACATGGCTTTCCAGCCAGTCGTGGTTGATGTGGTCAAAGCAGCCTTTGATATCCGCTTCCAGTACCCATCGGGACGAATCCTTCCGGGACGTGCAAGCGCGTACCTGACCCATAGCATCAGCTGTCGAGCGGTTGATCCTGAACCCATATGAATTCGGGTCGCTCGTCGATTCCGACACTGGCTCCAGAGCCAGCAGATACAGAGCCTGCATCGCCCTGTCCCGCATGGTCGGGATGCCCAGAGGGCGCTCCTTTCCATTGGCTTTGGGGATAAAAACTCTCCGTAATGGCAGAGGCTTGTATCCGCGCCGCTTCAACCTGCCGATAGCTTCCCACCGGCTTTCAGGCGAATCCCACAGTTCGCGATCGACTCCAGCCGTTCGCGCCCCCTGGTTCTGCGTAACACGTCGTACCGCATACAGCTTCGCGGATAACGTGCGAGTCAGCATCCGTTGCAGGGCTTTCACCCTGCGCCAGTCACTTTCCCGCGTCGCCTTCGCAATTCGAATCTGCATCCCTCGCACGTTCCGTTCAACCCGACGCCAATCTACGGCGTTCCAGTTGTCCGGCGCGTGGGAAAGCGCAGACCCGGTCTTTCGACCAGATACTTTCATGCTGCTCTCCTACTTGGAAGAAGTCCCCAGGCAGAAGGCGCATCTCCCCCAGAGGGGCAGACACACCCCTCTGGGGAACAACAGACACCTCAATAGGGGCGCGTGCGCCCCTATCTCGGACAAACACCTCAGTACGAGCGCATGCGCTCGCACCTAACCAAGTTACAGAGGGTAGTCAGCCGCCTTGCGACGGTAGACCAGACGGAAGTCTGCCCGCTTTCGCGTGGAGTAATGTCTCAACCCCTATCCGGGCCATTACAGCCCGACATTCGCTTTTTCCGTCCTCCCATACCTGCACAATCAACAGCGTCCCTTACGGTTCGCCTGCCAGCCAAAAGACAGCTGGCAACCATACAGGCTTACCACGTTCCCGGCATGTCACACGACTGACGTAGGTTCTGCCTATCCCCCGGTGGCTTGACAACGACGTAGCCCAAATTCTAAGTGGACTAACCAGCCACGTACCTTTTGGTTAGAGCCCGATGTTCAAGCAGCTTTGGCTCCTCACTGGTAACGAGGTTTATCAGCAGTTCACATACGTTAACCCTATCAGCCAGCCTAGCTCCTCGACCCCTTTGCTGCTAGGAGTGTCCAGACCAATCCCTCGCGGGAAGGGCCTGCCCGAAACATCCGGAGGCTACATTGTCAGAAGAGCTTCACACCCCACCGTTGCCAGTGACGCATGTCTTCTTAGGCTACTGCTGGTCGTACAGCAGGTTCACTATCCTCGCCGTACAACTGACGAGGCCAAACAATGACACACCGAGCTTTCGCTCGTATCGGTTCGCGAATCCATTGCCGCTGACGGCGCAGGAATTACATACATCACTCCACCCTGTCGGCGGAGGTGAAGCCGCTGACGGGGCGGAACCTGACGGTAATCAGGTCAATGCAATGCGAGCTCTCGGAGAATGTGCTCTACCGAGACTCGTATGAACGAGACCCGGCAAACCTCTACCGGCTCTCGCTTCGCTAAAAGAGATACCCCGCTTCTGAGCAGTTGCGTCGAGGGACTCACGCCCCTTCCCGATGCTCCACGTGATATCTTCGCGACCGGTTAGGCTCATACAGACGCCTCCTTTGTCGCTAGTCGATGCCCCTTACGTTGGGGCTACCCGGACACGAGCGTGCGTGTCGCACTAGAATCGCCAGTTTAGAGCATTCCGCGTGCGTTCGAACCCTGCTGCATCGAATGGCGTGATGCACCGGTAGAAGGCGGCGACCGAAGCCGATTGCGGCACCCGCCAGCAAGACCCTGCAGAACCCGACCACGCCACCTGTTCCACTCTGCGACCACGCCACCATGTCCTCCGCTTCCTCCGTTAGGCCCGTTTCCGAACAATCCGCGGCCGCGCCCACAGGGATTGCCTGCGACATCTTCTGCGCGGTGATCGACAATTTCGGCGACATCGGCGTGTGCTGGCGTCTCGCGCGCCAGTTGGCAAGCGAGCACGGCTGGCAGGTGCGTGTGTTCGTCGACGATCTGCATGCGTTCCAGAAACTGTGCCCGTCGCTGGCGCTGGATCGCGCGCGCCAGGCAGTCGGTAGCATCATCGTCGAGCACTGGCACGAGCCGGCCCACGCGGGCGATACGCTCGAAGTGGCTGACGTCGTGATCGAAGCATTCGCCTGCGAGTTGCCGCCGATCTACGTCGCTGCAATGGCGCGGCGCGAGCGCGCGCCGGTCTGGTTCAACCTCGAATATCTGAGCGCCGAGGACTGGGTCGCGGATTTCCATCTGCGGCCGTCGCCGCATCCGCGCTACCCGCTGACCAAGACCTTCTTTTTCCCGGGACTCGGTCCCGGCACCGGCGGCGTACTGAAGGAACGGCCTCTAGACGCCGCACGCGCGGCCTTCGAGGCCTCGCAACCGGAGCGCGCAGCGTGGTGGCTAAAGACCACCGGCCGTGCGCCGCCACCGGCCACGGCCACGGTCGTCTCGCTGTTCGCCTACGAAAACCCCGCCGTCGACAGCCTGCTCGAACAATGGCGCGACAGCGTTGAACCGGTCGTGCTGCTGGTACCGGAAGGCCGTATTTCGGGCGCGGTCGCGCGCTTTTTCGGGCTGCCTGCGTTCGCTGCCGGCTCATATGCCGAGCGCGGCGGCCTCAGCGTTCACGCGCTCGCTTTCACCGAGCAACCGGGTTACGACACGCTGCTGTGGGCCAGCGACGTCAATTTCGTGCGCGGCGAAGATTCGTTCGTGCGCGCCCAATGGGCCGCCAAACCCTTCGTCTGGCACATCTACCCCCAGGCCGACGACGCCCATCTGCCAAAGCTCGACGCCGCGCTCGCCCACTACGCCCGCACCCTGCCCGCCGACACGCGGGACGCCCTCGCGCGCTTCTGGCACGCATGGAACGGCGCGGGCCGGCCGGACTGGGCGGAATTCCGGCGCCACCGCGCGGCGCTGAAGCAGCGCGCGGCCGAATGGGCCGGCGAACTGGCCCAGGTAGGCGACCTCGCCGGAAATCTGGCCTTGTTCGCAAAAAGTCAGTTAAAATAAGCGGTTATCCAACGGCCGACGACGCAAGCGCGGCCCGACCGTGGCGAGGTTTGGCAAACTCGTTTGACCAATTCATCTGGCAGACTCGTCTTGCAAATTCGTCTGGCAAATTCGCCCGGATAACGGGGCCAGACTCAGAGGGCAGACTCAGGGGCTAGACCCACGGGCCAGACCAATTCGCAAGGCAAACCCGGCAGGCCAATCCGCTTGCGCCGTATGCCGTTGAGCAAAAGTTGAAGCTACTAATTTCGTACAGGACAGTTTTATGAAGACCGCACAGGAACTCCGCACCGGCAACGTCGTAATGATCGGCAGCGACGCGATGGTCGTGCAGAAGGCCGAATACAACAAGTCGGGCCGTAACTCCGCCGTCGTGAAGATGAAGTTCAAGAATCTGCTGACCGGCGCAGGCATGGAAAGCGTGTACAAGGCAGACGACAAGTTCGACGTCGTCGTGCTGGAGCGCAAGGAAGTCACGTACTCGTACTTCGCTGACCCGATGTACGTGTTCATGGACGCCGACTACAACCAGTTCGAAGTCGAAGGCGAAATGATGGGCGACGCCCTCCATTACCTCGAAGACGGCATGGCTTGCGAAGTCGTGTTCTACAACGAGAAAGCCATTTCGGTCGAACTGCCGACCACGCTGGTCCGTGAAATCATCTACACGGAACCGGCAGTCAAGGGCGATACGTCGTCGGGCAAGGTGCTGAAAAACGCCAAGCTGACCACCGGTTTTGAACTGCAAGTGCCGCTCTTCTGCAACATCGGCGACAAGATCGAAATCGACACGCGTACGCACGAGTACCGCAGCCGCGCCTAAGCGCCTGCAGCCTGCGCTGGAGCAAGTCCGGCGCGGCGAAAAATAATTGGCAAAAAAAGCGCCCGCTTTGGGCGCTTTTTCTTTTTTGCGCCGCCGTGTATGGTTGTGGAAATCTTTACCGGCCCTTTCTCAAAAATGCCTGTCGGTTGCTCTTCTCTTCCTGCCTTGCGTCAAACAAACCATTGATAAGCTTAAGTAATTGGCCGTGGCACAGTCCATGCTTCTCTCCGATACAGGCTGGTTAGGCTTGATTTCCTCAACTCCGGAGATGCGACATGAATCACGACATCGCTGAAGGCAAGTGGAAGCAAATGGTCGGTAAGGCCAAAACAGCATGGGGTGAATTGACGGACGACGAACTGACCAAGGCAGAAGGCCGCGTCGACAAACTGACCGGGCTGATCCAGCAACGCTACGCCAAGACCCGCCAGCAGGCGGAGCTTGAGGTACGGCATTCGACCGGCAGTACCGGCCAGCCATCGCGCCCGTGTCGCGCGCCAGAGTACCGGCGCGGCGTATCGGGTATTCCGTCCATCTAAAAAATAGCGCTCGCCATGCCACACGCCCTGATTGTTGAAGACGATCCCAATAGCCTGTCAGGCCTGTCCGCCATCCTCGCCGCCGACGGCTTCTCCGTCGACACCGCGACCACCATCGCCGAGGCCCGGGCGGCACTGACGCGCTTCATCCCCGATGTCGTGCTGGTCGACCTGAATCTGCCGGACGGCAGCGGGCTCGACGTGTTGCAGCACCTGCCCGCGCATCCACCCGGCGGCGCCCTGCCCGTGATCGTGATGACCGGCAACGCGACGGTCGAGAGCGCGATCGAGGGTCTGCGGCACGGCATCTGGGACTATCTGCTCAAACCGGTCAATATCCCGCGTCTGCGCAGTCTGCTCGCCCGGATTCCGCGTCCGTACGAGCTGACCGAAGAAGTCCAGACGTTGCGCGCGTCGTTACGCCGGCTCGGTCGTTTCGGCTCGTTACTCGGTCGCAGCGGTGCAATCCAGCATGTCTACGACACAATCGAACATATCGCGCCGACCGAAGCCGCCGTGCTGATTTCCGGTGAAGCCGGCACGGGCAAGCAGATTGCCGCACGCACGCTGCACGACATGAGCCGGCGCCGCAAAGGACCGTTCATCACATTCGACTGCCGGACGGCGGGCAGCGTCGCGGCGCACCGCTCGCTCGAGAGCCTGCTGTTCGGCCACGAGCGCGGTGCGTTCAGCGGTGCCGAGCAGCGCGAGCCGGGCCTGTTCGAGCAGGCCAGTGGCGGCACGCTGTTCATCGACGAAATCGCCGAACTGCCGCGCGCCCAGCAGGAAGCGCTGCTGCGCGCACTCGATTCGCAGACCTTCATGCGTGTCGGTGGCACGAATCAGGTGGCGACCGACTTCCGGCTGATCGCCTCGACGCGCAAAAACCCGCGCGCGGCGGTCGCAGACGGCAGCCTGCACGAAGATCTCGCGCTGCGTCTCGAAGCGGCCGCGATATCACTGCCGCCGTTGCGCGAGCGCGGTGACGATCCAACGCTGATCGCGCAAGCTGTCGTCGACGAGTTAAATCACGAAGCGATCGCGCGCGGCACCTCGGAAACGGCCAAGCAGGTCGGACCGAACTTCCTGCGCGAGTGCCTCTCGTACGAGTGGCCAGGTAATGTGCGTGAGTTGCAGGATCGCGTGCGCCGCGCGTATCACGCATCGGGCGACGTCCTGGAAACGTTGCGCGCCGATGAAGCGGGTTCGGTAAACGGGCGCGATCTGAACGGTAGCCGCGTGCAGGTCACCGTCGGCACCCCCCTCGCGGACGTCGAGGAAATGCTGATTCGCGCAACGCTCGATGCGGTCGGCGGCACGCGCCATCGCGCCGCATCGCTGCTGGGGATCAGTCCGAAGACGCTATACAACAAGCTGCAACGGATGCGCTTGAACTGACTCTCACGCAAATGCACTGCGCAATAAAGTTTGCGCTTGCAGATACTGTGGCTCGGCGACCAGCTTGCTCCACTTGAGCGCCTTGCCGCGCGGCCGCATGCGCTTGAGCCGCTGCTGCGACTCCTTCGACGGTGTGAAGTGCAGCGCGTCCAGCACCTTCTCCGCTTCGTCCGGCTGATTGCAGATCAGCACCATGTCGCAGCCGGCCTGCAGCGCGGCGGCCGCGCCTTCCGTCAGCGTGCCGCCCTGGCGCGCGGCTTCCATCGAAAGATCGTCGCTGAAGACCGCGCCTTCAAAACGCAATTTTTTGCGCAGGATGTCCTGCAGCCAGACGCGCGAAAAACCCGCCGGCTTCGAGTCAACCTGCGGATAGACCACATGGGCGGGCAGCACGGCCCCGAGTGACACATCGAGCCAGTCGTACGGCGCCGCGTCCTCGCGCAGGATCTCGTCGAGCGAGCGGTCGTCGACCGGCATCGCGACGTGGGAGTCCGCGTGCGCGAAGCCATGTCCAGGAAAATGTTTGCCGCAATTGCTCATGCCGGCCAACGCAAGGCCGTGACTGAGGCTCTTCGCCAGCAAGGTCACGACGCGCGGATCGCGATGGAACGAGCGATCGCCGATCACCTGCGACTGACCGTAGTTCAGATCGAGTACCGGCGTAAAACTCATATCGATGCCGCACGCGCGCAACTCAGACGCGAGGATGTAGCCGACCGCAGTCGTCACCTTCGTGGCGTGCAGCACGTCGCTGTCCCACAGCGTGCCGAGCTTGCCCATCGCCGGCAGCACCGTGAAGCCGTCGGTGCGAAAGCGCTGCACGCGGCCGCCTTCGTGGTCGACGGCAATCAGCAGATCGTCGCGAAGCGCGCGGATCGAATCGGTCAGCGCGATCAGTTGCGCGCGGCTCTCGTAGTGCCGGGTGAACAGGATCACGCCGCCGGTCATCGGATGGGCAAGGCGGCGTTTGTCGTCGTGGTTCAGCGTTGTGCCGACCACGTCGAGCATTACCGGTCCGGGAGTGAGTTTCATCGAATTCCGCTAGAAAAAAGCTTGAGGCAAAGAGAGACACGGCCGACGTGCGCCGCGTTCAGAATATTTTTATTCGTCGCTGGCGGGTGCGTGGGGGGAGTCCGGCCCTCGCGCCACTTCCCCGGTTTCCGCAATCACAAACGACACCGCGTAATCGCGTTCGTCGCTGATCGTCACGCGCGCCGTGATGCCGCGCGCGTCGAGCCATTCGGCCAGTTCGCCCGACGCAACCACCATCGGTTCGCCGCTCGGTTTATTAAGCGTTTGCAGCGCGCGCCAGGTCATCGGCCAGCGCATGCCGAGACCGATCGCTTTCGAAAAGGCTTCTTTGGCCGAAAACCGCGTGGCAAGAAATGCGAGCCCACGCGCCGCGGACCGTGCGTGACGCGCGTGATACACGCGCAGCTCGTCCGGGCCGAGCACCTTCTCGGCGAAGCGGCCCTTGGTGCGTGTCATTACCGCGGCCACGCGGCTGACCTGAACGATATCCGTACCAATGCCGTAGATCGTCATGTTCGGCGCCGCGGCGTTACGCGCTTGCGCCGAGACGGGCGGCGACCATGATCGCCTTCATCTCGCGCACGGCGTTGTCCCAGCCGGCGAAGATCGCATGCGCGACGATCGCGTGGCCGATATTGAGTTCGACGATGCCTTCGATCGCGGCGATCTGCTGAACGTTGGTGTAGTGCAGGCCGTGACCCGCATTGACCTTGATGCCGAGCGTCGCGCCGAATTCGACGGCACGCACCACGCGCTCATATTCGCGCTGCTGTTCGGCGGGATCGTGCGCTTCGGCATAGCGGCCCGTGTGCAGCTCGATCACCGGTGCGCCCGCTTCGTGCGCGGCGCGGATTTGCGTTTCGTCCGGATCGATGAAGAGCGACACGCGCGAGTTCGCTTCGGCAAGTTGCTTGCATGCGGCGCGCACGGCTTCGAACTGGCCGGCGACGTCGAGCCCGCCTTCAGTCGTCAGTTCCTGACGCTTTTCCGGCACGAGGCAAACATCGTGCGGTTGCACTTCACAGGCGATGTCGAGCATCTCCTGCGTAACCGCGCATTCCAGATTCATGCGCGTTTTCAAGACCGGCCGCAGCTTGCGCACGTCGGCGTCGACGATATGGCGGCGGTCTTCACGCAGATGCAGCGTGATCACATCGGCGCCCGCCTCTTCGGCCATCAACGCGGCGCGGATCGGATCGGGGTAAGACGTGCCGCGCGCGTTGCGCAGCGTGGCGACGTGATCGATGTTCACGCCCAGGTCAATCACATTCGGCGACGTAAGAAAGAAGCTCATAAGTTCTGCAAGTCGATCAGTATCTGGCGCGTCGCGAGCGGCGTGCCGCCAAGGTAGGTGTTGAGCAGAAAGCGCATCAGCGTTTTGCTTTGCGCCACCGTCTGCGCTCGATGGTAATCGTCCTTTTCCATATCGAGCAAGGTCTGTCCGGCGATCACCGGCCATTGCGCCGGCAGATCGTCGGACGCTTCGCGCACGCCGCGCTCCGGGTCGAACACGTAGCGGCCTTCGGCCTGCACCGCTTTGCGCGCGACGGTGCGATCGAGCGCCATCGCATAACCGGTTTCGCGCAGCAGCACGCGTTCGAACGAACGCAGCACCTGCACGGGCGGTTCGTCATGCGCGAGGCGCGTCATCGTGACGACGTAGTGATGAAACAGTTGCGGATGCGGGTCTTCGCGTGCGCAGAATTTGACCAGCAGTTCGTTGACATAGAAACCGCAGAGCAGCGCGTCGCCCGCCAAAGGCAACATGCCGCCGACCCATTCGGCGCCGGTCAGCGTGCGCACTTCGGATTTGCCGGACCACGACAAGGCGAGCGGCTGGAACGTCTGCAGCACGCCGCGCAAAGCGGAGTGCGGACGTTTCGCGCCCTTTGCGACGAGCGCAAGACGGCCGTGATCGCGCGACAGTACGTCGATGATCAGACTGGTCTCACGATACGGATAGCTGTGCAGGACAAAAGCGGGTTGCTCAGCGATCCGGTAATCGGATGCGGAGGTGCGAGGCGCGCGGCGCGCCGGCGCTTTGCGCGGCTCGCTTTCGGTGCCTTGAGCACCGCTTTGAGCACTCTGAGCGCCTTTGGCACTCGATGAGGATTTCTTGGTACTGCGAGCCGGTTTGGACGGCTCGCGTGCCGGCGCTGCCGGCGCCGAGTCGTCCGGGTCAGCGTCGGAATTCAGCGTCATCCACGCGTCATTCGTACCCATACGCACGGAGTCCGGCTTCGTTGTCAGCCCAGCCGCTCTTCACCTTGATGAAGGTTTCCAGATACACGGGCCCGTCGAACAGCTTTTCCATATCAAGGCGCGCTTCGGTGCTGATCTGCTTCAGCTTGGCGCCCTTCTGGCCGATGATCATTGCTTTTTGCGTATCGCGCTCCACCAGGATGGTCGCGAAAATGCGGCGCAGACGCCCTTCGGTTTCGAACTTGTCGATCAGCACGGTGCTCGTGTACGGCAGTTCGTCGCCGGTCCAGCGGAACACTTTTTCGCGCAGGATTTCGGCGGCAAGAAAGCGCTCGCTACGATCGGTCAGATCGTCTTCGCCGTAGATCGGTGCGCCTTCCGGCAGGAACGGCTTGATCGTCGCCAGCAAACGCTTGATGTCGTCCGGATTTTTCGCCGACAGCGGCACGATCTCGTTGAACTGACGCAGCGCACTCACCTGCTGCATGAACGGATACAGCGAGTCCTTATCCGACACGCGATCGAGCTTGTTCGCGATCAGCAGCGTGGGTACCGACGGCGGAATCAGGTCGAGCACCTTCTGGTCATCCGGGCCGAAGCGGCCGGCTTCGATCACGAACAGAATCGCGTCCACCGAACTCAGCGTGGATGTGACCGCGCGGTTGAGCGAACGGTTCAGCGCGCCGCTGTGTTTGGTCTGGAAACCCGGCGTGTCGACGAAGATGTACTGTGCGTCTTCAAACGTATGAATGCCGGTGATGCGGTGGCGCGTGGTCTGCGCCTTGCGCGACGTGATACTGACTTTCTGGCCGACCAGCGCATTCATCAGCGTGGACTTGCCGACGTTCGGGCGGCCGACGATCGCGACCATGCCGCAGCGAAAACCAGTGGGAGTGGGAGCGTTCATATTCGGGCTACGGCAGGTTCAGATCGACGCGCGAGGAATGGCGCGCCGATGGCAATCAATGGCCCGCATCGGCGACGCGGGTTTGCACCGCGTCGGCTACGCCGGGTTCGTGTTCGATAGGTGCCGGCACGCCAGGCGCGGGCACGGCTGCGCCGGGTGTGGCTTCACGGCTGCGATGTTTGTCGGCGCTGCGGACGGCGGCTTCTGGCTTGGCTTCGGCGGGCTTTGCTTCAGCGGGCTTTGCTTCAGCAGCCTTCACGTCTACCGGTTTTGGGTCCGCGGGCTTCGCGGCTTCCGATTTGATCTCAGCAGATTTGGCGTCCAGCTTGTCGGCCGGCTTATCCGTCGCTACTTTGTCAGCAGACCTGTCGGATCTCTCAGCGCGCTCCGACTTGTCCTGTCCGCTGTACTCCACGTGCGCGGCGCGAATCACAGCCAGCGGCGCGGACGTCGCCGTCAGGGTCGGCCGTTCGGCTGCCGACTCCGTCGCTGGCGGGGTGCGTGTTTCACCCCGCCCAGCCCCGCGTTCGCTCTTGCGATCCGGACTGCGCAAGTCGAGCGCGGCCTGTACACCGGTCACGCCGGGCACGATCTCCTGCTCGGCATTCTTCGCCGCACGGGCGCCCTTTGAACGCTTTGGCTTGGCGACCACGGCAGGCGCGGCGGCCATGACTTCGTCAAGCGCCTTCTTGGCCGCGGCCTGCTCGGCCGCACGACGACTCGCGCCGGAGCCGGACACCTTGACGTCCAGCTTCGGCACCGTGCATTCGACTTCAAATTGCTGATTGTGCGCCGCACCATGCGTCGCGACGACCGTGTAGGTAGGCAACGCGATCTTGTGGCCCTGCAGGTATTCCTGCAGCAGCGTCTTGGCGTCCTTGCCGAGCGTGCGTGGGTCGATGTGATCGAGAATCGGCACGTAAAGGCGCTTGATGACCGTCTGGGCGGCATCGAACCCGCCGTCTAGGAACACCGCGCCCAGCACGGCTTCGAGCGTGTCGGCCAGGATCGACGGACGGCGGAAGCCACCGCTGCGCAGTTCGCCCTCACCGAGACGCAGGCCTTCCGAGATATTGAGGGCCTGAGCGATTTCGTAAAGCGACTGCTGTTTGACCAGATTGGCACGGACGCGCGACAGGTCGCCTTCGTCCAATTTGCCGAAACGTTGGAACAAAAGCGCAGCCACCGCGCAATTCAGAACGGAGTCGCCGAGAAACTCGAGCCGTTCGTTGTGCGTGGAGCTATGACTGCGGTGCGTTAAAGCCTGGCGCAACAATTCCGCATTGCGAAATTCGTAGCGCAGACGGCTTTCCAACGGAGATAGGGGCATGGGCAGAGTATAACGCGGGCGCCTGCCCCGGCGAAAACGCGGGACGGCCAGCGGAAAAAGCGTGGTGAAGCGACGTTACTGCGGATTCTTAAAGTAGCGTGATAACACGCCGCGACTGATGTGGCCTAAGTGTGGGCCACCTGCGCGGCGTGTTGTGCGATCAAGGCATGCGTGCTCAGTGGAATGAGCCGATGCGTTTCAGATCGCTGAAGTTCATCCAGATGAAAAACGCGCGGCCGACGATATTCTTATCCGGCGCGAAACCCCAATAACGGCTGTCCGCGCTGTTATCGCGGTTGTCGCCCATCATGAAGTAATTGCCAGGCGGCACTTTGCAGATCACGCCGCGTGCGTTGTACGTGCAGTTATCGCGATACGGATAATCTTCCGCGCCGACGATGAACGGAGGCACGGCCGGATTGTTCAGAATCGCGTTCTTGCGGCCACCGAGATTTTCTTCGAATTGCTTTGCGTAGCCGAGACGCTCTTCGTCAAGGTAGTCAGGCAGCGGCGTTTCCGGCACGGGCTTGCCGTTGATCGTCAGTTGCTTGTCCTGATAAGCAACGGTGTCACCCGGCAGGCCGATCACGCGCTTGATGTAGTCGACCGATTCGTCTTTCGGGTAGCGGAACACCACCACGTCGCCGCGTTCGAGCGGACGGCCTTCGGTGATCTTCGTGTTGGTGATCGGCAGACGGATGCCGTAGTCGAATTTATTGACGAGGATGAAGTCGCCCACCAGCAACGTCGGCACCATCGAACCCGACGGAATCTTGAACGGCTCGACCACGAACGAGCGCACAACGAACACCACCAGAATCACCGGGAAAAAGCTCGCCGAATACTCGAGCCACCACGGTTGACGCAGCTTGTCGTCACGCAGACGGGCACGCGTTTGCGCCGCGTTTTCGTCGGCGAAACGCTCGCCGACGCGCGCCTGCTGGCGGTCGAACTCAGCGACCACGGCTTCCGCCGCGCGCCGCCGTTGCGGCATGAAAACCAGTTTGTCTGCGACCCATGCGACGCCCGTCAAAATGACGAGCACAAAAAGAATCAGCGCAAAATTCATAGGGTTCCGTTGTTCGTCTTATTTGTCTTCGACACGCAGAATCGCGAGGAAAGCCTCTTGCGGAATCTCGACGGACCCGACCTGCTTCATTCGCTTCTTGCCTGCCTTTTGTTTCTCAAGCAGTTTCTTCTTACGGGAAATGTCACCGCCGTAGCATTTTGCCAGCACGTTCTTACGCAAGGCTTTAATGTTCTCGCGCGCAATAATGTTCGAACCGATGGTGGCCTGAATCGCCACGTCGTACATCTGGCGCGGAATCAGTTCGCGCATTTTCGCCGCGACTTCACGGCCGCGATACTGGCTCTGCGAACGGTGCACGATCACGGACAAGGCATCCACCTTGTCGCCGTTGATCAGCATGTCGACCTTCACAACGTCTGCCGCGCGATATTCCTTGAACTCGTAATCCATCGACGCGTAGCCGCGCGAGATCGACTTCAGACGATCGAAGAAATCGAGCACGACTTCACCCATCGGGATTTCGTAGGTCAACTGCACCTGACGGCCGTGGTACTGCATGTTGATCTGGTTGCCGCGCTTTTGCGTGCACAGCGTGATCACCGCGCCGACATAGTCTTGCGGCATGTACAGGTTGACGGTGACGATCGGCTCGCGCACCTCTTCGATCTTCGAGGGCTCCGGCATCTTGGCCGGGTTTTCGACCATGAGGATCGTGCCGTCGCGCTGCAGAACTTCGTACACCACGGTCGGCGCCGTGGTGATCAGGTCCATGTCGAACTCGCGCTCCAGACGTTCCTGCACGATCTCCATGTGCAGCAGGCCAAGGAAGCCGCAGCGGAAACCGAAGCCGAGCGCCTGCGACACTTCCGGCTCGTACATCAGCGAGGCGTCGTTCAGCTTCAGCTTTTCCAGCGAGTCGCGCAGCGCGTCGTACTGGTTCGCTTCGACCGGATAGAGACCGGCGAACACCTGCGGCTTCACTTCCTTGAAGCCCGGCAGCGGTTCGGCAGCAGGACGATTCACCAGCGTGACGGTGTCGCCCACTTTCGCGGCAGCCAGTTCCTTGATGCCGGCGATGATGAAGCCCACCTGCCCCGCGGACAGCGATTCGAGGTTCTTCGACTTCGGCGTGAACACGCCGATATGCTCGACCGGATACTGCGCGCCGGTCGCCATCATGCGGATCTTGTCTTTCGGACGCAGCGTGCCGTTGACGATACGCACCAGCATCACGACGCCAACGTAGTTGTCGAACCACGAGTCGATGATCAGCGCCTGCAGCGGTGCTTCCGGATCGCCCTTGGGCGGCGGCACTTTAGCGACCAGCGCTTCGAGCACATCTTCCACGCCGAGGCCGGTCTTCGCGCTGCAACGTGTCGCGTCGGTCGCGTCGATACCGATCACGTCTTCGATTTCTTCGATCGCGTTCTCGGGATTCGCGGCCGGCAGGTCAATCTTGTTGAGCACCGGAATGACGTCGACGCCAAGCTCGATCGCCGTGTAGCAATTGGCGACGGTTTGCGCTTCCACGCCCTGGCTTGCGTCGACGACCAGCAACGCGCCTTCACATGCGGACAGCGAGCGACTGACTTCGTACGAGAAGTCGACGTGGCCCGGCGTGTCGATCATGTTCAGGTTGTAGATCTGCCCGTCACGGGCCTTATACGTCAGTGCGGCGGTTTGTGCCTTGATGGTGATACCGCGCTCGCGCTCGAGATCCATCGAGTCGAGCACTTGAGATTCCATCTCGCGGTCGGACAAGCCACCGCAGATCTGGATGATGCGATCGGCGAGCGTCGACTTGCCATGGTCGATGTGCGCAATGATCGAAAAGTTACGAATATGATCCATTCAGTACCGATCAAGCGAAAAAGGCGCGCTCGGACAATAGCGGAGCACGCCTTGTAAGTAGGTGAAAAACCTATCTATTTTAGCCGAAAAGGCTATCGCCCGGCGCATCTTGCAAGGCTCGGGCGGAAAAGACGGCTCATGAGAGACGTGAAACGGGGTGTGAACAGCGCACGTTCGCGCCTGTTTCGGACCCTTAACTGGATCCCGAATGAGTCACTGCAACGCGTGCAGCAAGCGCGGCACGAACCCGCGCCACGTCAAGGTGATAGTGACACAGTTCGACGCCGTCACAGACCAGAACCGGAACCAGCTCGTTATAACGGGCTTCCAGCAAAGGATCCGTGTCGACGTCGATCACGACGACTTGCGCAGCGAATTCGGCCAGCAACGGCTCCAGCGCGGCGCGCATGTCGTCGCATAAGTGGCACCACGCGCGCCCGTAGAGCGTGAGCGGCGCCGTTGACTTCATTTCTGCGCGCTGCGCGGGCGAATCGGCACGAACTGCGTGTTCTCGCCGCGACGGACCAGCAACGCAACCATCTTCTGCGAGTCGAGGTGCGCGGTCAGCTCGTCGAACTGCTTCGCGCTCGTGATATCCGTATCACCCACACGCAGGACGATGTCGCCCTTTTGCAATCCAACGCGCACGGCCGGTCCGTCTACCGCGTCGATCTGCACACCGTTGTGCAGCTTCAGCGCCTTCATCTGGTCGGCAGGGATATCGCTAACGGCAAGACCCAACACGTTCGTGGCGCGCTGCTTCGGCACCGGCGGCTTTTTATCATCCGCCTTGGTGGTCTTGTCCGGCTGCATCTCGGTAATCGTGACCGGCAGATCGCGCGTCTGACCCTTGCGCCAGATCGTGATGGTCGACTTGGTGCCCGGCTTCGTATCGCCAACCATACGCGGCAAGTCCGTTGCCGTGTCGACCGAATGGCCATTGAACTTCAGGATGATGTCACCCGGCTGCACGCCGGCTTTGTCTGCCGGGCCACCCGGTTCGACGCTGCTAACCAGCGCGCCCTGCGCCTTCGGCAGACCGAGCGAATCGGCAACATCTTTCGTCACTTCACCGATCGCCACCGCGATCCGGCCGCGCACGACCTTGCCCGATGCCTTCAACTGATCGGCCACGCGCATGGCCTCGTCGATCGGAATCGCGAACGAGATGCCCATGAAGCCGCCGGTACGGCTGTAAATCTGCGAATTGATACCGATCACTTCGCCCTGCATATTGATCAGCGGACCGCCCGAATTACCTGGATTGACGGCCACGTCGGTCTGGATGAACGGCAGATAATCGCCCGTATCGCGCCCCTTGGCGCTAACGATACCGGCCGTCACCGTGTTCTCGAGACCGAACGGCGAACCGATCGCGACCACCCACTCGCCCACCCGCACCTTGTTCGAGTCACCAATCGTGATGGTCGGCAAGTTGGCCGCACTGATCTTCACGACGGCAACATCGGTCCGATCGTCCACGCCGATCAGCTTGGCCTTGAACTCGCGTTTGTCGGTGAGGGTGACGTAAATGGTGTCCGCGTCGTCCACGACGTGTGCGTTGGTCATCACGTAGCCGTCCGCCGACAGAATGAAGCCTGAGCCGACGCCACTGTTCTGTTCGGGATCGCTGTTATCCGGCGAGTCCTGATTGCCGCCACTGCCGCTGCCACCGTTATCGCCACCGCGTGGCGAACCAGGCGATTGCGGCGACTGCGGCAACGGGATGCCGAAGAAGCGCCGGAAAAACTCCGACATGTCTCCGTCGTCCATGCCTGGCGGCAACCCGCCACGGGCACCGCTGCTCGACACGCGCGTGGTCGTGCGAATATTGACGACTGCCGGGCCGACCTTGTCGACGAGGTCAGTGAAGTCGGGCAGATTGGCTGCGGGAGCGGCCGATGCCGTGTGCGGCACGAGCGGCAAACACGCCGCTACCACCGCGGCCGCGAGGAATTTGCGCACCGAGAAAGTCGTCATATCGTAGCAAGCCGAGGGATTCGAGTGATTCGGAGGATTACTTCGGAGCTTTATATTCTATGGCAGACGCAAATTGCTGCAATGTGGTCTGGGGCACTTCACCAAGCAGAGTAATCCAGAAGTCGCCGCGCCGCTTGACCAGTACGTGCGTGGCGCCGCTACTGCCCGCGCCTTCCTTGCGGGTATTGTTCTCGACCGGCTCGACGAATACCGAAATGGCCGCAAGGCCATCGGAGAATACAGCCTGATCAACCGGAATGGTGGGCTGGCCCGCGTCACGCGCGGCCATGGGGCGGCGAAGCTCGCGAATCTTGCGGAAGCCCGGTACCGTCGGTGCGATCTGCCAGCCTTGCGCAGCCATATCGACCGGCTCGACCGGCGGACGCACTACCGTCCAACCTGTTGTATTACGAATGCCGTTGACGATAGCGGTCTTGTCGACCGGCACGCCGATGCGAATCTGCGAAAACGACAACTGCTCAAGCACCTGGCCATTCGGGTCAAGCGTCTGCGCACGCAGCAGCAGGCCAGTCTTCTTATCGGCCCACAGCTTGTAGGCAAAGCGATACGCGTCTTTCGGGTCGAGCTCGATCACCTGGCTGTCGATACCCGCGACGCGGTCGTCGCCGAGCAGCTTCGGCTCGTACACAGACAGCACCTGCTCGCCGCTTACAGCGAGCAGCGCAGGAAACGAATCTTTGTTCTGGCGCTTCTCGACCACGCACAGATGCCGCTCAGGCACGAACGTGTAGAGATCTTCGTTGTGGCGAAGCATTTTGCGCGGCTTGCCGTCGAGACTTTCGAGTTGCTCGAATTCGCCGTCAGTACGGGTCGCGTAGTGCGCGATCCGCGACGTCTGAACGAAATTACCGCGCTGATAGACGAACGCGCCCTCGTAGTTCTGCTGCTGGGCGGCCTGATGGATTCGATCGAGCAACTCCGCGGCCGTGCGACGGGCGACGAGTGGATCGTCGGTTTGTGCAAAGACCCGCGGCGTGGCGGACAACAATACGGCTGCGCAGAACAGAAATGCCGGCAGCCGCCCCCAGATAGTCGTTTTATTCAACCGCGGAGTCTGCATCAAACTATTGGCCTTGCGTAGAAACGGCGGCAGCGCGAATCAGCGGCATCGAGCCCGGCATGACCGGTTGTTGCGCGAATTGCTGGTGAGCTTCCAGGTACTGGTCGAGACTGGCGTCGCGAATGATGTTGGCGTCTTGCGCGACCGGCTGGAGCGTAGCGGCCGGCACCGATGCCATGGCCACACGTTGCAGCGAATCGCCGTGCGACTGGGACGACGCGACTTGCGCCACACCCGGGCCGCCCGGCACGCCTTGCAGTTGCGGCACGACGATCCACGTCAGCGTGGCAGCGGCGGCGGCGACAGCAAAGGCCGGCACAACGCGGCGGCGCAGCGCCAGCAAACGGCGCGCGACCGGCATTGCGGCAGGCGCGAGCACGTGCGGCTCATTGTCGAAACGCGCCGCAAAACCGTTCAGGAACGCGCTGCTCGCCGCCGGGCTGACCGCCAGATCGTCGGAACGCAGAGCGTCGCCGATCAGGTGATAGCACGACCAGGCGGCACGATCTTCGCCGTCCAGTTCGGAAACAAACGTGTTCAGATGCTCTTCGCCGAACAGCTCACCGTCGACAAAAGCGGACAGACGCTCGCCGCGCGAGCTGGCTTGCGATTGCATCGAGACCGACCCCATGATGCTCCCCATCTTACAAATACCCCGTAGTGACACCACTAATCCAGATATTGCACCCGCGCCCCGTCCGGCGGGCTGGTGTTTACCAGCGCTTGCCTTCAGGTGTGTCAAGCAACGGACGCAATTTTGCCGCAATGGCTTCGCGAGCGCGGAAAATTCGTGATCTGACTGTGCCAATTGGGCAACCCATCATCTCAGCGATTTCCTCGTAACTCAAACCTTCAATTTCACGAAGAGTAATGGCGGTACGCAACTCTTCCGGTAAAACCGCCATCGCAGCATTGACCGTCTCAGCGATCTGCTTGCTCATCAACATCGACTCAGGCGTGTTGATATCCCTTAGTTGGTCGGCGTCCGAGAAAGTTTCAGCTTCTTCAGCATCTGCTTCGGTCGAAGTCGGTGCGCGCCGCCCTTGGGTCGCAAGGTAGTTCTTTGCCGTATTGACCGCAATCCGGTACAACCACGTATAAAAGGCCGATTCGCCGCGAAATTGCGGCAACGCCCGGTACGCCTTGATAAAGGCGTCCTGAGCGACGTCTTCCACTTCGGCCGGGTCCCGCACGAGACGGGAGATCAGCCGGAGAATCTTGCGGTGGTATTTGGAGACCAGAAGCTCGAACGCGGCCTTGTCGCCCTTCTGGACGCGCTCGACCAGCACCTGATCAATTTCTTTTTCGCTCACCTGATAAATCCGTTAACTATAGGGCGCATGGCGGGGGACCATTGTAGCGTCCCCATCATCGCGGCACGTTACTCCGGTAACACGGTTACAGTCGTTACAGTCACGCACCGGCGCCACGCCGGCCCAGCACGGCCAGCTCCCGGAAAACGGACGCAGGAAGCGCGTCAGCAGCAAGAAGCAGCGTGCGGGAGCGTCCATGATCCGGCGCCAGCGCCAGAACGAGCAGGCGACCGCTCCATTGCGCACAGCCGGCAATGCGGCCTTGCGCCAGCAAATTGCCGGCCCGGTTCCAGGCGGACAATCCGTCCGGGCCGATTTTCAGCGCGACCGGCTGCGCATGCTCATGTTTTACCGCACAGAGCGTCAGCAGCGTCCACACGGCAAGCGTCAAGGGAACCGCCTGCCAGGCGCCCAGATGCGACGCGAAGCAGGTATAGACAGCGCCAGTCGCCATCAGGACGAACACCCCCAAAGCGGCGCACATGGCAACGGAGCGCCGCAACGTAATCCGCTGCGGCGCTCCGTCGGGCGTTGCCGATTCGAGGGAAACCGCCGGGCAAGCCGGCGTTTTCGACTGGTGTGTCACCAAACGATCGGGCGATCAGGCGCGCTTGAAGACCAGCGTGCCGTTTGTGCCGCCGAACCCGAACGAGTTCTTCAGCGCAACGTCGATCTTCATCTCCCGCGCAGTGTTGGCGCAGTAATCGAGATCGCAGGCCGGATCCTGATTGAAGATGTTGATCGTCGGCGGCGACACCTGATGATGCACGGCAAGCACGGTGAACACGGATTCCAGACCGCCGGCGCCGCCCAACAGGTGACCGGTCATCGACTTGGTCGAATTCACGACCATGTCTTTTGCGTGGTCGCCGAAAGCGCGTTTGATGCCGGTGGTTTCAGCCAGGTCGCCCAGCGGCGTGGACGTGCCGTGCGCGTTCAGGTAATTCACCTGATCCGAATTGATGCCCGCGTTCTTCAAGGCGGCCAGCATGCAGCGGCGCGCACCGTCACCATCTTCCAGCGGAGCGGTCATGTGATAGGCGTCGCCGCTCATCCCGTAGCCGCTGATTTCGGCGTAAATCTTCGCGCCGCGCGCCTTCGCGTGTTCGTACTCTTCGAGCACCATCACGCCAGCGCCTTCGCCCAGCACGAAACCGTCGCGATCCTTGTCCCACGGACGGCTCGCCGTTGCCGGATCGTCGTTGCGCTGCGACAGCGCCCGCGCCGCCGCAAAACCGCCGACGCCGAGCGGCGACACTGTCGATTCGGCACCGCCTGCGATCATCACGTCGGCGTCGCCGTATTCGATCAGGCGCGAAGCCTCGCCGATACAGTGCAGACCCGTCGTACACGCGGTAACGATGGCGAGATTCGGACCCTTGATGCCGAACTTGATCGACAGGTGGCCGGAGATCATGTTGATGATCGATGCCGGCACAAAGAACGGCGAAATACGGCGCGGGCCGCGATTGAGCAGCTCGGTTTGCGTCGCTTCGATCATCGGCAGGCCGCCGATGCCCGAACCGACCACCACGCCGATGCGCTCCGAATTCTCGTCGGTGACTTCGAGGCCGCTGTCCTGCATCGCCTGGATGCCGGCCGCGACGCCGTAATGGATGAACGTATCCATGTGGCGCGCTTCCTTACCGGGGATGTAGTCCTCGATATTGAAGCCCTTCACCTCGCCGGCGAAACGAGTCGAAAAGTTCGACGCATCGAACTTCGTGATATTGGCAATACCCGACTTGCCGGCGACCAGATTGGCCCAGCCGTCGGCAACATTATTGCCAACAGGCGAAATCAGCCCCAGGCCTGTAACAACAACACGACGGCGGCTCACGGTAACCCCTTTTTCATAGATGACAAAAGCACAAAAGCCACAGCGGCCACAGGAACCTGCCCTGTGTGCCCTGTGGCTGTTAGCCGCCCCTACCCCTGGCGCTTCGCACCAGGTGCCCCCGAGGGGGGCAATCCCCCAAGGGGACTTCCTTCGGGGCGGAAAACGCAGGGCGGCCCGGCGTTTTCTTGAAAGTCGGCAATCGCGCGAAAAGTTGCGCTGTCAACATCGCTGCCTCCTGCACGGCAAAAAGCGCCAGCCCTGCTGGCGTCGGAAACCGACACGGCAGGGCGTCATACGCCGCCAACGCAGGAACGCAGGCGCGGATGACTTTAGGCCTTGACGTTCGCGCGAGCGTAGTCGATCGCTTGCTGAACGGTAGTGATCTTCTCGGCTTCTTCATCCGGAATTTCCATGCCGAATTCGTCTTCGAGGGCCATCACGAGTTCAACGGTGTCGAGCGAGTCGGCACCGAGGTCGTTCACGAACGAAGCTTCGTTCTTGATCTCAGCTTCTGCAACGCCCAGTTGTTCTGCGACGATCTTCTTGACGCGCTGTTCGATATTGTCCATTACCCCTCCAAGGGAAAAGAAGTTCAAAAATACAGGTGCGCGCATTTTATCAGGTTTGACCCGGCAAAAAAGCGGCGCATCGGGTTCCTGTCAAGGCATGCGCCTTACGCTTTTGCAAACGCATCAAGGCGCGGATAGTAACCGAATTTGGTTACGACATGTACATTCCGCCGTTCACATGCAATGTCGTGCCGGTGATATAGCCCGCTTGCGGCGACGCGAGGAACGCCACGGCATGCGCGATATCGTCCGGGCTGCCGAGGCGGCCGAGCGGAATCTGCGTCTTCAGCGCGGTTTGCTGCTCTTCCGGCAGGGTCTTGGTCATGTCGGTGTCAATGAAGCCCGGCGCGACGCAATTCACCGTGATGCCGCGGCTGCCGATCTCGCGTGCCAGTGCGCGCGTCATGCCTGCTACGCCCGCTTTCGCGGCTGCATAGTTGACCTGCCCGGGGTTGCCTGCCGAGCCGACCACCGACGTGATGTTGATGATGCGGCCGCCCTTGGCCTTCATCATCGGACGCAGCACTGCGCGCGACAGGCGGAAGACCGACTTGAGATTGGTGTCGATCACCGCATCCCAGTCGTCGTCCTTCATGCGCATGGCGAGCTGATCCTGCGTGATGCCGGCGTTGTTCACCAGCACGTGCAGCGCGCCGAATTCCTTCACGGTGCCGTCGATCAGCGCTTCGGCTGCGGCGGCGTCGTTCACGTTGAGCACCGCGCCGCGGCCGCTCAAGCCAGCCGCGTTAAAGGCTTCGCTGATCGCTGCCGCGCCGCTTTCGCTGGTTGCCGTGCCGATCACTGTCGCGCCCTGGCGCGCCAGTTCCATCGCGATTGCACGGCCAATGCCGCGCGACGCGCCCGTCACGATTGCGATCTGCTTGTCGAGAGTCTTTTCCATCTGTCAGTCCGGATGCCCTTTCGGAGGGCTGATTGATTCTTGATGTCGAGCCTGGCGCCTTGCTTGCGCCCTATGAAACGGCGTTCAGCCTGCCGTCACCAGCTTGAGCGTTTCTTCGAGCGAAGCCGGGTCGAACACCGAGGCGCCGACCAGATTGCCGTCGATACGCTTCGTCAAGCCCGCGAGGACCTTGCCGGGTCCACATTCGATCACATGCGTGACGCCTTGCGCCGCCATCGCCTGCACGCTTTCGACCCAGCGCACCGGACCGGCTGCCTGACGCACCAGCGCATCCTTGATCTTTGCCGGTTCGTTGACCACCGCGACGTCGACGTTGTTGATCACCGGAATCGACGGCACCTGCACGTCGACGCTGGCCAGATACTCGCGCAATTGATCCGACGCGGGCTGGAGCAGCGACGAGTGGAACGGCGCAGACACCGGCAGCGGCAACGCGCGCTTTGCGCCCTTCGCCTTCGCGACTTCGCAGGCCTTTTCGACAGCGGCCTTGTGACCGGCGATCACGACTTGCGCCGGCGCGTTGAAATTCACTGCTTCGACGACACCCGCGACCGACGCTTCGGTGCAAACCGCGCGGACTGTGTCGTCATCGAGGCCGAGAATCGCGGCCATGCCGCCAACGCCGACCGGCACGGCCGTTTGCATAGCCTGCGCGCGAAACCGCACGAGCGGCACAGCATCGCGAAACGCGATCGCGCCCGCCGCGACCAGCGCGGTGTATTCGCCGAGGCTATGGCCGGCGACGATAGCCGGCTTCGGGCCGCCCGCCTGCTGCCACGCGCGATAAATCGCGTACGCGGCGGTCAGCATGACCGGCTGGGTATTGGTGGTGAGGTTCAGATCTTCGGCGGGGCCTTCGGCGATCAGCTTGCCGAGGTCCTGATTGAGCGCGTCGGACGCTTCCTGAACCGTCTCACGCACGACCGCGTGATCAGCGAATGCGTTGAGCATGCCGACCGACTGCGAACCTTGCCCAGGAAAAACGAACGCAAATTTCATATCGTCCCCAAAATCGGTGTTGTCAGATGTGGGTGGCGCGCCCGGTTGATGGCAAGCGCGCTCAAGCGTAGCCGAGCGCCGCAAGGAGCGCTCGCCATAACGTCGCCGCTATCAGTAGCGGATAACCGACGCGCCCCAGGTGAAGCCGCCGCCAACGCCTTCGATCAGCACGTTCTGGCCGCGCTTGATGCGGCCGTCGCGCACCGCGACGTCGAATGCGAGCGGAATGGACGCAGCCGACGTATTGCCGTGCTCGCCCACCGTGACGACCATGCGTTCCTGCGGCAAGCCAAGCTTGCGGCAGGTGCTTTGCATGATGCGGATATTGGCCTGATGCGGAATCAGCCAGTCGATCTGCTCGGCCGACAGATTCGCTTTTGCGAGTGCCTCGACTGCAACCTTTTCGAGCACATTGACCGCGAGCTTGAACACAGCCTGGCCGTCCATATGCAGGAACGCGCTGCCCTCGATCACGCCGCCGTTCACATTGCCCGGCGTGCAGAGAATGTTCGAATGGCTGCCGTCGGCATGCAAAGCGCTCGCCAGCACGCCCGGTTCTTCGGACGCCTGCAGGATCACCGCGCCGGCGCCGTCACCGAACAGCACGCAGGTGGTGCGATCCTTGAAATCGAGAATGCGCGAGAAGGTTTCCGCGCCGATTACGAGCGCCGTGCGATGCTGGCCGCCGCGAATCAGGCTATCCGCCATTGCCACCGCGTAAGCAAAGCCGGAACAAACGGCCTGCACGTCGAATGCCGCGCCGTGGTTCTTGATGCCGAGCTTGTTCTGCAACAGGCACGCCGTACTCGGAAACACGAAGTCAGGCGTGGAGGTTGCAACGATGATCAGATCGATGGATTGCGGATCGATATCGGCCGCTTCGATCGCGCGCTGCGAGGCTATCAGCGCCAGATCGCTGGTGGTGACATCGGGTTCGGCGAAGTGGCGTGCATGGATGCCCGTGCGGGCAACGATCCACTCGTCGCTCGTCTCGACACCTTGCTTGGCGAGACGTTCGGCCAGATCCTGATTGGTGACGCGCCCGGGCGGCAGGTAGCTGCCGGTGCCCAGCACGCGGGAATAAATTGTCGATTGAGCCATTATGCCTTCGAGGATTGCGCAGCGTAGGGCTCGGCTGGCTGGCCTGCGATCGGGCTTGCGTGACCCGCACCGCTTGCATCGCGCGCTGCCTGTTCGAGAGAACCTGCATTCTCTTCCATTGCTCGCGCAAGGCGTTCCAGCACGCCGTTTTTGACGGCATCATACCCGCGTTTGATAGCCCACTCAAACGCGTAGGCATCCGCCGAACCGTGGCTTTTGATCACCAGCCCACGCAGGCCCAGCAACGCGGCGCCGTTGTATTGCCGATGATCGACGCGTTTCTTGAAACGCATCAATACCGGCAAGGCGAGCACCGCCATCACCTTGGTGAGCCACGAGCGGCCGAACTCTTCCTTGATGATGTTGGAGAGCATCTGCGCGAGGCCTTCCGACGTCTTCAGCGCGACATTGCCGACAAAACCGTCGCAGACGATCACGTCGACCGTGCCCTTGAAGATGTCGTTGCCTTCAACGTTACCGTGAAAGTTAAGTGTACTCGCGCGCAGCAGTTCGCCGGCACGTTTGATGGTGTCGTTGCCCTTGATGACTTCTTCGCCGATGTTGAGCAGGCCGATGGTGGGCCGCTCCTTGCCTTCGAGCGCGGACACGAGCGCGTGCCCCATCTCCGCGAACTGCAGCAGATGCTGCGGCTCGCAATCGACGTTGGCGCCCAGGTCGAGCATCATCGTGTAGCCATTGGGATTGGGCAGTGCTGACGCAATGGCCGGGCGCTCGATGCCCGACAGCGTTTTCAGCACATAGCGCGAGACCGCCATCAGCGCGCCGGTATTGCCGGCGGAAATGCAGGCTTGCGCCTCGCCTTCCTTGACGCGATTCAGCGCCACGCGCATGGATGAGTCTTTTTTCTTGCGCAGCGCGACTTCGACCGGATCGTCCATGGCGACGATTTCGGAAGCAGGTACGACGGTCAGCGCCGGCAGGTCTTGAGCCTTCAACTTCTTTAGCTGCGCACGAATCGCACTTTCAATGCCGACGAGCAGCAGCTCAGCATCGGGATGCGAACGAACGAAGTTGACGGCTGCGGGAACGGTCACGGACGGGCCGTGGTCGCCTCCCATGCAATCTATCGTGAGCTTTACTGTCATGGAGTGCGACGAATTTCAGGCGCCCTGCATGGGACCACAGTAAGCGCTACAGCGCCAACTGCGATCGACACAAAAAAGCGGCAGATGAATGCCGCCTTTTTGCCGAGCCGGGAAAATGTCAAGCGAGCCGATCGCCACGCGAAACGCCAAGGGGCGCAACGCAGTGAAACGATTAGTCGTTCTTCGTCTTGACGACTTTCTTGCCGCGATAGTAGCCGTTCGGGCTAACGTGGTGACGCAGATGCACTTCGCCCGTGCTCGGTTCCACGGCCAGCGGCGCTGCCGTCAGGAAATCGTGCGAACGGTGCATGCCGCGCTTCGACGGCGACTTCTTATTTTGTTGAACTGCCATGACTAACTCCTAAAAATTTTCCGAATTCTAACACAGCCCGACCCGGTGTCCGCCATTGACCGAATGGCCAATGCGCCCGCTTCGCGCTCCCATGCAACTGTTCAGTGCTTCTTGTCGCCCGGCTCACCGCGCTTGAGACTTTCGAGCGCCGCAAACGGATTAGGCCGTTCGGGCTCACCGCCCTCACCAGCTTCGTCCGGCGCAGCCTCGTCGCCCTCGCCTTCTGCTCCAGCCACACCAGAGACGAGGCTCTCGTGCACTTCGGGACACACCTCGTGCTTGGGCACGAGCGGCAAGGAAAGCAGCAACTCTTCTTCGATCAAGTCGATGAGATCGAACTGGCGCGAGCCCACGATCACTTCGACTTCATCCTCGTCGAGCGGAAACTCTTCGGCTTCCGCCTCAGTGCTGACGATCCGGTAAGTTGCATCGACATTGAACGCCTGCAGATACGGTGTCATGCACCGCTGACATTCGAGCCATGCAGCACCGTGAATCGCCAGCCTCAGATAAGGCTGCGGACCCTCGGTGCCGTCGTCCTGCAATTCCGGCTGCGTCGCCCCTTCGGCTTGCCAGGTGAACGCGGTATCGCGGTCTGGCGCTTCAACCGGGACTTCGTTTAACATGCGCGGCAGTTGCGAGACGCGCACGACACCCGCGGCCTGACGCCCACTCCGCGCAAATTCGAACAGATCGATATCGTGCGGGTCGGACAGACCAGCAGGGTTGCCAGGATGTTGAGTCATGTGCGCTCCTGCGTCGGCAAGGATTTCGCCGGGGGTAAATCGGTTTGCAAAGCAGTCCGCGGAACTCATGCGCTGCCCGGCGTTGCTCAGTCGGTATTGCTCGGTGTTACCCAAGCGTGTTACCTAAGCAGCGGCCCGCCTGTGCAATAGCATACCGATGAAAAGCCCGAAATCATATCCGTTTTGTCTTTTCGAGTCAAACACTTAAGCCCGTACACGTGCGCCACCCGCACAACCCCGTACGACCCGCCTCTCTAGCCGTTGGTTGCACATGCCAGATTCCCTCAACCGCCCGCCACGCCTGATTCTGGCGTCGAGTTCACCTTATCGTCGCGAGCTGCTCGAGCGCCTGCGCATTCCGTTCGATGTCGTCGTGCCGGCGATCGACGAAACGCCGCTCGCCGGCGAAACGCCCGAAGTGACGGCCCTGCGCCTCGCCGAGGCAAAAGCCCGCGCGGCGGCAGCCAAGCTCGGCGCCGGTGAAGCCGTGCTCGTGATCGGCTCGGATCAGGTCGCCACTTACGACGGCCTTCAGATCGGCAAGCCCGGTACGCATGACAAGGCGCTCGCCCAATTGCAGGCAATGCGTGGCCGCGAAGTGCTGTTTCATAGTGCGCTGTGCCTGTTCGACAGCCGTTCGGGGGCGGCGCAAACCGTCGACGTCATCACTCGCGTGCAATTCCGCGAGCTGCCGGACGCCGCGCTGGACGCCTATCTGCGTGCCGAAACGCCCTACGACGTCGCGGGCAGCGCCAAATCCGAAGGCCTCGGCATCGCGCTGCTCGAAGCAATTCACTCGGACGACCCGACCGCACTGGTCGGACTGCCGCTGATCGCACTGTCGCGCATGCTGCTCGCAGTGGACTATCCACTCCTGGGGGCGCAATGAGCGGCACCTTATATCTGATCCCGAACACACTAGGCGAAGGCGATGCCGACGCGCTCGACGCCGTCCTGCCCGCGCCGGTGCGCGCCCGCGCTGCGTCGCTCAGCTATTACATCGGCGAAAACGCGAAAACCACCCGCGCTTTCCTGAAGAAAGTCGGCACCGAAAAGCCGATCCAGGAAATCGAGATTCGCGAACTAAACGTCAACACGCCGGCCGGTGAGATCGACAAACTGCTCGCGCCTTTGCTTGCGGGGACGGATGCGGGTCTCGTGTCCGAAGCCGGCTGTCCGGCGGTCGCCGACCCGGGCGCCCTGCTGGTGCGCCGCGCGCATGAGCGCGGCGTGAAGGTCGTACCGTTTGTCGGACCGAGTTCGATTCTGCTGGCGTTGATGGCTTCCGGCCTGAATGGCCAGAGTTTTGCGTTCCACGGCTATCTGCCGGTCGACGCCACCGAACGGGCCAAGCGCCTGCGCGACCTGGAACAGCAGTCGCGCAAAGCCAAACAAACGCAGATCTTTATCGAGACGCCCTATCGGAATAAGCCACTGCTCGACACGTTGCTGGCGACGTGCGCGCCGTCGACGTTGGTCTGCGTCGCCGTCGATCTGACGCTGGAAACGGAAACCATCGCCAGCCGCACTGTGGCCGACTGGAAAAAGAAACCGGCTATCGATCTCCACAAGCGGCCGGCAATTTTCCTGATCCTCGCCGTCTGACCGCTGCTGCGGCTCAAGCAGATCAGCTTGCCGATCGGTCGCGGTTTAACTAGCGGCAAAAACAAAAAAGCCCCGCGCGGTCGACACTCAACCGCACGGGGCTTTTTCCGCATTAGATCACCGCAAATTCATCTTCCCGCCAAGCGCCATCGCATGAACGGCGCCACTGCCGACTGCCGCACCGAACTTGCGCGCTACGCGGTCCGTAATGCTCTCCTTGACCGTGTAGTCGACGATATCCGGCGCCTTGAAAAGGTCGCGCGCGACGTAGTCCGCGTCGCCGAAACCATCTGCAAGCCCCAGTTCGACGCTCTTCTGCCCCGTCCAGAAAAGGCCCGAGAACATGTCCGGCGTTTCGTGCAGGCGCTTGCCGCGACCTTCACGCACGGCGTCGATGAACTGCGCGTGGATCTGATCGAGCATGTCCTGCGCATGTTCGTCCATCTTCGGGGTTTCCGGCGAGAACGGGTCGAAAAAGCCCTTGTTCTCACCCGAAGTGTGCAGGCGGCGCTGGATCCCCAGCTTATCCATCAAGCCCGTGAAGCCGAAGCTATCCATCAGCACGCCAATCGAACCAACGATGCTCGCCTTGTCCACGTAAATCTTGTCCGCCGCCGCGGCCGCGTAATAGCCACCCGACGCGCACATGTCGCCGACCACGACATACAACGGGATCGACGGATACTTGGCGCGTAGCCGGCGGATCTCGTTGTAGATAATGCCGGCCTGCACCGGGCTGCCGCCCGGGCTGTTACAGCGCAGGATCACGCCTGCCGTACCGGCGTCGCCGAACGCACTTTCAAGCGCAGTGTTGACATCTTCCGCGTTCGCGTTCGTATCAGCAGAGATTTCGCCGTCAAGCGTGATCATGGCCGTATGCCGGCCTGTGGCCGTCACCTTGTCGCCCGAGAATTCGAACGCGCCCCATACCGCCAGCAGCAGGACGATCAGGAACACAAATCGGAAGAAAATCTTCCAGCGGCGTGCCGCGCGCTGCTCGGTGATTGCCGCAAGCGCGATGCGCTCGAGCGCGGCGCGCTCCCACCCCGGCTCATCGGCAGGCGTGCGGGGACGGCCTGTCAGGGACGGTTCCTTCGGTTCGGGAGTCAAATTGTCGGACATGCGGTGCAGTGGAAAGGTCGAAGAGGAGAAAAATCAGGGCGTGGCCGGACGCAGTTCACCGTCCGGCAGCCAGAACACGGCACGGCCTTCAGGTGTGTCCCGCTCGTCAACCTGGACGGGACGCAACCGGCCGCCTCGGCACGGGCCGCCGACGCATTTGCCCGTATCTGGCGCGTAAATCGCGCCATGTGTGGCGCACATCAAGTATAAACCGGACGATTCGAAGAACTGCCCTTCGGCCCAGTCGAGTTCCATCGGCACGTGCGCGCAGCGATTCAAATAGCCGTATGCACGGCCATCATAGCGAACAAAAAATATCACGACGTCGCCACCGCCGAGCCTGGCCGCGCGCCGCACGCCGGCGCCGCCATCGACCAGTTCTTCGGACGCGCAAATGCGAACCGCTTCCGTCGCCGTCTCGGTCATACCCGTACTCACGCGTTCTCTCGCAGCCAGCCGGACAGGTCGGTCACGCTGGAGGCGACGAATTTCGGCGACAAAGCCGTCAACGAGCCGGCAGGATGCGCGCCGTATGTGACACCAATGCCCGCGACGCCCGCATTGATCGCCATTTGCAGATCGTGCGTCGTATCCCCCACCATCACCGTGCGCGCCGGATCCTGCCCCAGTTCACGCGTAAGCTCGTGCAGCATCGCGGGATGCGGCTTCGAGAAGGTTTCGTCCGCACAACGGGTGCCGTCGAACAGGCTCGTCAGACGCGACTGGTCGAGCGCGCGGTTCAGCCCGACGCGGCTCTTGCCGGTCGCCACCGCCAGCAGATAACCCTGATCGCGCAATTCCTGCAGCATCTCGCGCACGCCGACGAACAGCTCGGTGGTCTGGTCCTTCACTAAATAGTGGAAGCGATAGCGCTCCGCCAGACGCGGGTAGTCGGACGGAGCGAGCGTAGGCGCGGCGATTTGCAGCGCGTCGCGCAGGCCGAGGCCGATCACGTAGCTGGCGGCCTCATCGGCGGGAACCGGCAGACCGAGATCGCGGCATGCCGACTGGATGCTGCGCGTGATGTGCGCGGTCGAATCCATCAGCGTTCCGTCCCAGTCGAAGACGATCAGATCAAATTGCTCTCTAGCCATGCGGTGTCGTCTCCGGGTTTGACCCATTTCGTAATTCACGTAATTCATTGAGCTGCGCCACGAAACTGCGGCATTCGGCCGGCAGCGGCGCCTCGAACTGCACGGGCGCGCCGGTTGCCGGATGCGTCAGCTTAAGGCGGTATGCGTGCAGGAACATGCGTTTCAGGCCAGGCTTCGCATTGGCGCGGGCCAGCGCCTTGTTCAGCGCGAAGTCGCCGTATTTGGCATCGCCGACGATCGGCAGTTCCAGATGCTGCAAATGGACGCGAATCTGATGCGTGCGGCCGGTCTTCAGTTCCGCCTCGAGCAGCGCGTACTCCGGCCAGCGGTCAATCAGATTGAAAACCGTGTGCGACGCGAGGCCGTCGGCCTGGACGCGCACGCGCCTCTCGCCGTCCGCAGTCAAATACTTATGCAGCGGCTCCTTGACCGCGCGGCGGCGGCCCCAGTCACTCGCCCATTCGCCGTGGACGCACGCATAGTAGCGCTTATCCATCTTGTTCTCGCGAATCTGCTCGTGCAGATTGACGAGCGCGGAGCGCTTTTTGGCGAGCATCAGGATGCCGGACGTTTCACGGTCCAGCCGATGCACCAATTCGAGGAATTTCGCCTGGGGCCGGGCTTCGCGCATCTGTTCGATCACGCCGAACGCGACGCCGCTCCCACCGTGAACCGCCACACCGGCCGGTTTGTCGATCACGAGCATATGCTCGTCTTCAAAAATAATTTTGAAATCGGCGCTCGGCACCGGCGCCTGGGCGATCGCCTCGTTCGGTTGAGCGACGCGGATGGGCGGCACGCGCACCAGATCGCCCAGTTCGAGGCGGTACTGCGCGTCTATCCGACCCTTATTCACACGCACCTCGCCGCTACGCAGGATGCGGTAAATATGGCTTTTTGGCACGCCCTTACAGACGCGCAAAAGGAAGTTATCAATGCGCTGTCCGGCCGCACTGTCGTCGATCTCGATCATCGAGACCTGGTCGCTTGCGACCGATTTCTGGGATATTTTGCCTAACTCTTTCATTATGAATATAATTTGCCCAGCAGTCTGCGGCGGCCGGCGCAGTGTCCGGAATTCGGGCGGATTGCGCAGGCGCAAGCGATAAACCGTTATTTTACTTGCGCCGGGGTCTGGTTGCTCACCCTGAAAATGAGATGCAACATGTTGCACGCACGAAGTCAGTGCCCGGCAGGGACGGCGCCCACAGGCGCGTTCGGTCAAGGTCGGCTTCGACGGTAACGGAATTTTGGTAAAAAAGAATTTAACTTTCAGCTTCGGTATCGGGCGGTCTGACGCCTTGCTGTAGGAAGCTGCGAGTTGCGAAAATACGGCGTGCGCCCGAGGCGTCTTGTAGAAAATACAAGACATGGCGACGTCAAAATGAGGCGAGACACCCCCAGCGAGAAAAGACGCGCCGACTGCGCGAACTTCCCGCTGCGGCATGACCGCAGCCTCCGGCCCTCCGGTCACGCGCCCAGTTGGCGCACCGGCGCGAGTGGACGAAAGGCTTATGAAGGTCTGCTGGCAGAACCCGCGGCGTGTCGGGTCGTTATTTGAAGCCGTGTTCGCATGTGCCCTGCGGCACCGTGCCCATTTTTCAATGGGGCCGGGCCCTCTCAGGCAATTCTCCCGCCATTTTTCCCGCTCCAGCGTGCTTGTGAAAACACAATAAGGCGCGGCATGCCGCTGCCCTCGTGGCTCTCGCGACTGACAACCGCGCAGCTGAGGGCTAGCTAAGCCGCCTGGAGCCGTTCAATGAAACGAATGTTGTTCAACGCGACGCAGCAGGAAGAACTGCGCGTCGCCATCGTCGATGGGCAAAAACTCATCGATATCGACATCGAAACCGCCGGGCGCGAACAACGCAAAGGCAATATTTACAAGGGCATCATCACCCGCATCGAGCCGTCGCTCGAAGCCTGTTTCGTCAACTACGGCGAAGACCGCCACGGCTTTTTGCCGTTCAAGGAAGTCGCCCGCCAGTATTTCCGTGACGGCGTCGACATGCGCTCCGCGCGCATTCAGGACGCCCTCCGTGAAGGCCAGGAACTGATCGTTCAGGTCGAAAAGGAAGAACGCGGCAACAAGGGCGCGGCCCTCACCACCTTCATCTCGCTCGCCGGCCGGTATCTGGTTCTGATGCCGAACAACCCGCGCGGCGGTGGCGTATCGCGCCGGATCGAAGGCGACGACCGCCAGGAACTGCGCGAAACCATGGCGCAACTGCAATTGCCGGAAGGCATGAGCATCATCGCGCGCACGGCCGGGATTGGCCGCTCCGCCGAAGAACTGCAGTGGGACCTGAACTACCTGATGCAACTGTGGCGCGCCATCGAAGCTGCGTCGCAAAGCGGTTCGAGCGGCCAGCCGATGCTGATTTATCTCGAATCGAGCCTCGTTATTCGCGCGATTCGTGACTATTTCCAGCCGGATATCGGCGAAATCCTGATCGACACCACCGAAATCCATGACCAGGCTCGCGCCTTCATGGATATCGTGATGCCGGATAATGTCAGCAAGGTGAAGCGGTATCACGACGACGTGCCGCTTTTCTCGCGCTTCCAGATCGAACACCAGATCGAAACCGCGTACTCGCGCACGGTCCCACTGCCTTCGGGCGGCGCTATCGTGATCGACCACACGGAAGCGCTGGTCGCGATCGACGTGAACTCGGCACGCGCCACCAAGGGCGCCGACATCGAGGAAACGGCTGCACGCACCAACCTCGAAGCCGCCGACGAAGTGGCCCGCCAGTTGCGCCTGCGCGACCTGGGCGGCCTGATCGTGATCGACTTCATCGACATGGAATCGGCCAAGAGCCAGCGCGAAGTCGAGCAACGCCTGAAAGACGCGTTGAAGCACGACCGTGCACGCGTCCAGATGGGCAAGATCTCGCGCTTCGGCCTGATGGAACTGTCGCGTCAACGTCTGCGCCCGGCTCTGTCGGAAGGCAGCCATGTGACCTGCCCGCGCTGTAACGGCACGGGCCACATCCGCGATACCGAATCGTCCGCGCTGCAAGTGCTGCGGATCATTCAAGAAGAAGCGATGAAGGAAAACACCGCGGCGATCCATTGCCAGGTGCCGGTCGAAGTGACCGCCTTCCTGTTGAACGAAAAGCGCGCCGAAATCAACAAGATCGAATCGCGTTTCAAGGTCAACGTCGTTCTGATCCCGAACAAGCACCTCGACACGCCGCATTACAAGCTCGAGCGCCTGCGTCACGACGATGCACGCCTCGACGAGCCGCGCGCTTCGTGGAAGATGGCCGAAGAAGCAGCCCGCGAACTGGAATCGGAAACCGGTTACAGCAAGCGCGCCGAGGAAGTGAAGCCGAAGCAGGAAGCCGCGGTCAAGGGCATTACGCCCGAGAAGCCGGCCCCGAGCGCGCCGGTCCGTCCGGCGGTAACTCCGGCACCGGTGGCCGTCACTCCGGCCGGCGGCGGCTTTATCGGCTGGTTGAAGAATCTGTTCGGCATGCAGCCGGCCGCGCCAGCGCCTGTCGCACCGGCTACGACCGAAAAGCAGACGCGTCCGCAACGCGGCGAACGCACGGAGCGCGGTGAGCGCACCGGCGAACGCGGCGGCGATCGCAACCGCAACCGCCGTAGCGGCGCAGGCGGCCGCGATGCAGCAGGCCGTGGCGAAGGCACGACCGGCGGCCGTCAGGCTCAGGGGCCGCAGCCGTCGCAGCGTCGCGAGGAACGCGAACCGCGTGAAGCACGCGAAGGTCGTGAGCCGCGTGAAGCACGTGAATCGCGCGAGCCGCGTGCTAATCGTGAGCAGCGTGAACCGCGTGAGGCCCGTGAAGGCCGCGAACCGCGCGAGGCTCGTGAGCCGCGTGAAGGTCGCGAGGGCCGCGAAAACCGTGACCGCGACAATCGCGGCACCGATCGTGCGGAAACCGTCGAGGGCGCACCGCGCGCCGAACGTGGCGAGCGTCAGGAACGCGGTGAACGCCGTGAGCGTGGCGAGCGCGCTGAACGTGGCGAACGCCGCAAGCAGCAGCCGGAAGCCGCAGATGCATTGACGCAGAACGACACGCAAACGGCTGAAGAACTGGCGCAAAACCAGACCGCCTTGGGCGAAAACGGTATGCCGGTCGATCAGGAAGCGGTGGCGCGTGAAGGTGAAGAGCGTCGTCGTCGCCGTCGCGGCCGTCGTGGTGGTCGTCGTGAGCGTGAAGAAGACGTGAACGGCAACCTGGCTGCGGACGTTGCGGAAGGTGAAGGCGACAACACCAATGTGACCGATGACGCACCGGTGCGCACCGCGCATCAAGCGGTCGAGCACAAGGCTGAAGTCAACGAAGCGACTGCTGTCAAGCCGGTGGAAGTGGTTGTCGCTGCTGTCGCGACGGAAACCGTTGTCGTCAGCGAATTGCACGCTGTAACCGAAACGCCGGCTCCGGCCGTCGAGCAGGCTGCGAAGGCGGAAACGGTTGTGCCGGTCGCAGAAGCGCCGGTGGTGCCGGTTGCGTTCGAGCAGGCAGTGGAAGCGCCGGTGGCGCAAGCCGTTGCCGCGCCGGTCGAAGCCGCGCAAGTTGCGCCGGCCGTCAGCGAGACGGTTTCGTTCGCCGAACCGGTCGCTCGCTTTGAAGCTCAGGTTGAAGCCCCGGTTGAAGCTCGGGTCGAAACGCCGGCAGTTGCTCCGGTAGTTGAGGCGCAAGCCGCACCGGCTCCAGTGGAAACCGTCGCTCCGGCAGCAGTGGTCGAAGCACCGGCCGCCCAGCCGGCACGGCAAGCCGATATCTTCGAAGCACAACCGGTCGTTGCAGCGGTCGTTGAACCGGCAGCAGTCGAGACGGCGCCCGTTGCCGTTGCTGTGCCGCAAGCGCCGCAAGCGCCACGTTATACCGGTGTGTCGGCTGAAGCCCTGAAGCCGGTGCTGGAACAAGCCGGTCTCGTCTGGGTGAACACCGACGCCGACAAGCTGCGGGCCGCGCAGGAAGCTGCTGCGCAAGCGGCCAAGCCGGTTCGCGTGGGTCGCGAGCGTAAGGCATTGCCGCCGGTCGAAACTGCGCCGATGCAAATGGTGGAAACCGGTAAGCATCCGCAGTAAGCGAACCGCCACCATGCAAAAAGCCCGCCCTCACCGGCGGGCTTTTTGTTTTATGGGCGCCGCGCACCCGTCCGCTTGCGGGCTTTATGCCACTCCCCGTATACCCGGACGGCGTCTGGAGGCTGGCAGCCGCTGGATGCATTTCCGCTAGAATGAAGATCTAGGTTCCAATCGCAGCAGCACTTAAGCAGCCCGAAACGAAGCATCAAGCGAAGCAATTCATGTCCCGACGCATCATCCCTGTTGCCGATCTCAGTGCGGTGCCGGTCATTACCGGCCCCGTGCAGGCGCCTAGCGGCGCGCTGCACGACACGCTGGCGCGCCCGCTGCGCGATCTGCGCATCTCGGTGACGGACCGCTGCAATTTCCGCTGCGTCTACTGCATGCCGCGCGCGGTGTTCGACAAGGATTACGCGTTCTTGCCGCATAGCGCACTGCTCAGCTTCGAAGAAATCGAACGGCTGGCGCGGCTCTTCGTCGCACACGGCGTCGAGAAAATCCGTCTTACGGGTGGCGAGCCGCTCCTGCGCAAAAATCTGGAATTCCTGATCGAACGGCTCGCGCAACTCACCACACCGGAAGGCCGCCCGCTCGACCTGACGCTCACTACCAATGGCTCGCTGCTGGAGCGCAAGGCGCGCAGCCTGAAAGACGCCGGCCTGACCCGCGTGACGGTGAGTCTCGACGCGCTCGACGACACCCTGTTTCGCCGCATGAACGACGCCGACTTCGCGGTCGCCGACGTGCTGGACGGGATCGCCGCGGCGCAAGAGGTGGGGCTCGCGCCGGTGAAAGTCAACATGGTCGTCAAACGTGGCACCAACGACGGCGAAATCGTGCCAATGGCGCGTCATTTTAAGGACTCGGGCACGGTACTGCGCTTTATCGAGTACATGGACGTGGGCACGTCGAACGGCTGGAACATGACCGAGGTGCTGCCTTCCGCCGACGTCGTGACGCGCATCGCCGAGCATTTCCCGCTCATGCCGCTCGAAGCGCACAGTGCGGCAGAAACCGCCCAGCGCTGGGGTTACGTGGATGGCGGTGGCGAAATCGGCGTGATTTCGAGTGTGACACGCGCGTTTTGCGGCAGTTGTACGCGAGCGCGTCTGTCGACCGAGGGCAAGCTGTATCTGTGCCTGTTCGCCTCGTCCGGTCACGATCTGCGTGCGTTGCTTCGCAGCGGCGCGAGCGACGCCGATATCGCCACCGCCGTCGCCGAAATCTGGCAAGGCCGCAGCGACCGTTATTCGCAATTGCGCGGCAGCAATGCAGCCGCACCCCGCGCGCAGGACGCCCGCCGCGTGGAAATGTCGTACATCGGCGGCTAAGCGGCCGCGCCCATGAACCCGGCTCGCGAACACATCACCGGTCTGGTCCTGGCGGGCGGACGCGGCATGCGTATGGGCGGCGTCGATAAGGGACTGCAAACGCTGCACGGCGAGCCGCTCGCCGCTCACGTGCTGAAGCGACTCGCACCGCAAACCGGCGCCCTCCTGATCAGCGCCAATCGTCACCCTGAGGCCTACACGGCGCTGGGCGCGCCGTTCGGCGCCAGGGTGCTTGCCGATACCCTACCCGGCTTTCCTGGACCGTTGGCGGGCCTGCTCGCCGGGCTGCGCGCGGCCGGCACCGCGTACGTACTAAGCGCACCCTGCGACACGCCTGGACTGCCCGCCGAACTCGCCGCCCGCCTCACGCAAGCAGTCGACTCGAATCAGGCCGACATCGCCACCGTCACGACCACCGACGCCGAAGGCCACGTCTCGCTCCATCCCGTGTTCGCGTTGCTGCGCACGAGCCTCGCCGACGACCTGGAGGCCTTTCTCGAAGCCGGCGAGCGCAAGGTCCGCGCGTGGTACGCGCGCCACAAGACGGTCGAAGTCGCCTTTACCGACGAGCGCGCGTTTTACAATATCAATTCGTTACAAGAACTCGCCGACCTCGAGCGTTGTTGAGGCCCCGGTTGAAATCCCGCTCCGGCCGCACGGCAACAGCCGCTTCCGCCGCCGATCGCGACGTCCAGCCCTTCATGACCACGCTTAACGAATTTTCCCGCTGCGTCGCGCAGTACGATCCTCATGCGCTACCTGTTTCGGCCGCCCAGGCGATCGTCCGTCAGTGGGCCACGCCCGTCACGGCGGTCGAACGCGTGCCCTTGCGCGATGCGCTCGGCCGCGTGCTGGCGGCCGATATCGTCTCGCCGATCGACGTCCCGTCGCACGACAATTCGGCCATGGACGGCTACGCGTTCAACGGCGCGGCATTGGCAACCAGTGAATCCACGATCGATTTGACGATCGTCGGCAAAGCGCTGGCCGGTCATCCGTTCCCGGGCCTCGTGGACACGACGCAATGCGTCCGCGTCATGACGGGCGCCTCTATGCCGGCTGACTGCGACACCGTCGTGCCGCAGGAGCTTGTCGAGCGCAGCGCCGATTCCACCTCGATCCGTTTTGCGGCCAACGCCTTGCGGGGCGGCGCCAACCGGCGCCTCGCCGGCGAAGACCTCGCCCGCGGCCATGCCGCGCTACGCGCCGGCCGCATCATGCGCGCGTCGGACCTCGGTTTGCTCGCTTCGCTCGGCATTGGCGAAGTCAACGTGCGGCGGCGCTTGCGCGTCGCGTTTTTCTCAACCGGCGACGAATTGCGCTCGCTCGGCGAGCCGCTCGACGCGGGTTCGGTGTACGACAGCAACCGCTACACGCTGTTTGCGATGCTTCGGCGCCTGAACATGGATACGCTCGATCTGGGCGTGGTGCGCGACGAACCCGCGGCGCTCGAGGCTGCATTGCGCAGCGCCGCAGCCAGCGCCGACGTGGTGTTGACGTCGGGCGGCGTCTCGGTGGGCGAGGCGGATTTCACCAAGCAATTGCTGCAGACGTTCGGCGACGTCGCCTTCTGGAGTCTCGCGATGCGTCCGGGCCGGCCGCTCGCTTTTGGCCGCGTCTGGTCCGGCGAACATCCGGGTCTCGGGCTACCCGCGTTATTCTTCGGCTTGCCGGGTAATCCCGTGGCCGTGATGGTGACGTTCTACCAGATCGTGCGCGAAGCGTTGCTGCTGATGTCCGGCGCGACGCCGCAGGCGCTGCCGGTCTTGCGCGCCGCCAGCCGCCAGGCCATCCGCAAGCGCGCCGGCCGCACCGAGTACCAGCGCGGCGTCGCCGGGCAGGATGCGCACGGCCAATGGCATGTCACGCCGACCGGCTCGCAAAGCTCCGGCGTCTTGAGTTCTATGAGCGAAGCAAATTGTTTCATCGTTCTCGGGCACGATGAAGCCGATATTGGCGAGGGCGAGCACGTCGATATCATGTTGTTCGACGGCCTGATCTGACGCCTGACTGCACGCTTTCACGGCGGCGTTTTACGGCCGCGCCGGCAGCCTCATTTTCAGCCGCGTTTGCAGCTTTACCCATTACCACTACGACACACGGGTTTGACTTACATGAAAAAACAGATCTCGTTCATTGCACCGGGACAGACCGCCAAAGCGCTTATCCTCGTGTACCTGACGTTCTCGGTGCCGATCGTGCTGCTCGGCGTGCTGGTGGCGTTCATCCGCTATGGCTCGGTCGAACTGAGCACCGTGTTCAGCGCGCTGCTGCTGAACGCGATTCTCGGCTTCATCCTGCTGTGGATTGCGTGCCACGCCTACAACTGGGTGGCGTCGCGCTTTGGCGGCATCGAAATCCAACTGACCGACGCGCCGGAAGAAGCGTAATGCCCGCGACGATCCGCACCGCGACACCCGCGGATACGGGCGCAATCTTCGCGCTGACGTACGAGCTGGCCGAATTCGAGAGCCTCACGCACGTATTTGTCGCGACCGAAGACGGATTGCGCGACGCCCTGTTCGGCGCGCGGCCCTCGATCGAAGCGCTCGTCGCGGAAAACGAAGGACGCATCGTCGGCTATGCGCTGTTCTTCCACAATTACTCGAGCTTCGCCGGCAAGCGCGGGCTGTATCTCGAAGATGTCTACGTGCAACCGAGTCAACGCGGCAGCGGTCTAGGCGCCGCGATGCTGGCTAGGCTGGCGGCACTGGCAGTAGAGCGACAGTGCGGACGCTTTGAATGGACCGTGCTCGACTGGAACAAGCAGGCCATTAGCTTCTACGAAAAATTGGGCGCGACACTGATGCCGGATTGGCGCGTCGTGCGTCTGACGGGCGACGCGCTGGAACAGTTGGCCGCAGCAGCCGCCTCCTGAGTTTGAGTTTGGGCCAACCGTCAGACTCTACTGCTCGTCGGGATCCACGCCCGTTAGCGCATCACCGAGCAACCCGCTCGCCTCTTCACCCGGCAACGCCTCGACGTCACGCAGCTTGCGGTTCATGACGCGGGTGCGCGTTTCCGCGGCTTCGATCGAACGCGTGACGGTTTCAAGCTGCGCCTTGGTCTTGGCCAGCACGTCACCGAATTTTCCGAACTCTGTTTTCACCGCGCCGAGCACTTGCCACACTTCGCTCGACCGCTTCTCGATCGCTAGCGTACGGAACCCCATTTGCAGACTATTGAGCAAAGCGGTCAGCGTGGTCGGGCCGGCAATCGTCACGCGATAGTCGCGTTGCAGCAGGTCCGTCAGGCCCGGCCGACGCAGGACTTCCGCGTACAGACCTTCGGTCGGCAAAAATAGCAGCGCGAAATCGGTAGTGTGCGGCGGCGACACATACTTTTCTGCGATCGTGCGCGCCTCGGTGCGAATCCGCGCTTCGAGCGCGCGCGACGCCTCCTCCACCGCAATCGGATCAGCGCGTTCCTGAGCCTCGATCAGCCGCTCGTAGTCTTCGCGCGGGAACTTGGCGTCAATCGGCAGCCAGACCGGCGTAGCTGGACCACCCACCTCCGCGCGGCCCGGCAGTTTGATTGCGAATTCGACGCGATCGGCGCTCTTCGGCACCGTCGCGACGTTCTTTGCGTATTGATCCGCCGTGAGCAGTTGTTCGAGCAATGCTTCGAGCTGCACTTCGCCCCACGTGCCGCGCGTTTTGACGTTAGTGAGCACTTTCTTCAGATCGCCGACACCCGCAGCCAGCGTCTGCATTTCACCCAAACCGCGATGCACCTGTTCCAGCCTGTCGGATACCAGCTTGAACGATTCGCCCAGACGTTGTTCGAGCGTGGCGTGCAATTTTTCGTCGACGGTGCGGCGCATCTCGTCGAGCTTCGTCGAGTTGTTCGCCTCGATATCTTTCAGCCGCTGCTCGATCGTCGCACGCACTTCGGCGAAGCGGCGATCGTTCGACTCGGTGAGCTGGCCCAGTTGCAGGGTCAGCGTTTCGCCGAACTGCTTGAGCGTGCGCCCTTGCTCATCGCGTGCCTGTTGCGCCTGCTGCTGCAGGCTGTGACGCACTGCGTCGAGTTGCTGCGCGAAGCCATCGATCTTGCCGCCCTGCACCGTCGTCATACTGCTGAATTGAGATGCCAGCGTTTGCTGAAAGTGCGCGAACCCACTGCTCTGCTCGGTACGCGAGACGCGCGCCGTTTCGGTGATGTCATTGCGCAGTTGCCGCTCGAGCCGCTCATAAGCGTGCGACTGCGCATCCGCCGCTGTGTCGATACGTTCGCTGAGAATCTCGAATTGCTCGCTTCCGTCAGCGCGGCTAAGGCCGCGCATCAGCAATGCCAACGCGATGACCAAGGCGACCGCCAGCACGGCAACGGCCGCCACCAGAATCATTGTCATGAACGCGCCTTGCCGATGACCTCGGGGTTGATCGGATTCGGCGGCCGGCCGGCGCGTGGGCCTTCACCCAGCGCTGCGATCAGATTGTCCGCGGCTAGGTTCGCCATGGCGCGGCGCGTTGCCTCGGTCGCGCTGGCGATGTGCGGCGTCAGTACGACATTCGGCACGGTCAGCAGATCCGGATTCAGATTCGGCTCGCCTTCGTAAACATCCAGACCGGCGGCGGCAATCTGTTTCGTACGCAGTGCTTCGACCAGCGCCGCATCGTCGACAATGCCGCCGCGTGCGATGTTGGTAAGCGTTGCGGTCGGCTTCATCTGCGCGAGTTCGGCAGCGCCGATCGTATGGTGGTTTTCCTTCGTGTACGGCAAGACGAGCACCACGTGATCGGCGCGCTGCAGCAGGTCCTGTTTGGACGCGTATTCCGCGTTCAACTCCGCCTCGATCTCCGGCGCGACCCGCGACCGGTTGTGATAGATCACCTGCATGTTGAAACCCTTCGCGCGACGCGCCAGCGCCTGCCCAATCCGGCCCATGCCGATCACGCCGAGTGTCGAACCGTAAAGGTCGGTGCCGAGAAAACCGTCATAGGCCCACTTCTGCCATTTGCCGGCGCGCAGCCAGTGCTCCGATTCGGCAATGCGGCGCGCCGCGGCCATCATCAGCGCCCAGCCGAAATCGGCGGTCGATTCGTTCAGCACGTCCGGCGTGTTGGTGCCGAGTACGTTCGCCGCGTTGAACGCAGCCATGTCGAAGTTGTTGTAGCCCACTGCCATGTTCGACACCACGCGCAGACGCGGCGCTGCTGCGAGCGCCGCCGCGCCGACCGGATCGCCCGCGGTCAGCGCGCCGTCTTTATCCGCGAGACGTCGCGTCAACTCGTCGGCGGGCAAGACGTCGCCCTGGTGCCAGTCGACATCGAAATACTGTTTGAGCCGTTCGATCACATCGGGAAAGATCGGACGGGCGACGAGGATCTTCTGCATTGCAATTCTCCGGATAGCGCGTCGAGTCCAACGACCTCGGCGTCAGGATAAGCGTGAAATCAGGCGTCAAAAAAACAGCCAGCCGGTGACGAGAAACAGCGGCATGAGCACCACAACCGACCAGCCGAGATACGAAAAAAAGCTCGGCATGCGAATGCCGCGCGACTCCGCGATTGCTTTCACCATGAAGTTCGGTGCATTGCCGATATACGTGTTGGCGCCCATGAACACCGCGCCGGCCGAGATCGCCGCGAGCGTCCTGGCACCGGTGGTCATCAATGTCTGCGCGTCGCCGCCGGCCAGGTTGAAGAACACCAGGTAGGTCGGCGCATTGTCGAGAAACGACGATAGCAGGCCAGTCGCCCAAAAGTACATCAGGTCGTGGGGCTGGCCGGACGGGTTGACCAGATGGACGATGCCGGCGAACGCGCCCGCCTCACCGGCACGCAGGATCGTGATGACCGGCGCGATCGTCACGAAGATGCCGGCAAACAGTTTGGCGACCTCTTCGATCGGTGCCCAGTTGAAGTCATTACCCGCGCGTGCCGCGCGCGGCGTCAGTGCCAGCGAGAGCAAGGTGACGCCGATCAGCGCAACATCGCGCACGGCATTTTGCAACGCGACGTGCGTACCGAAAACGTCGAACACGATGTCTGACTTCCAGAACCCACTCATCAGAACCAGCGCAATCACGGCAGCGAGAAGCACGAAGTTGATCCTGCCGTCGACGCCTAGCGGCGGCGAATCCGGCGTCGGGTCGAGAAAGCGCGAACGTTCTTCTTCACGCCGATGAAAATAGTACGAATCCAATGCATAGAACGCGGCCAGCAGCACGACGCAGACAAACAGCATCGGCAACGCCAGATGCGTGGTGGTCCAGAAGAAACTGACGCCTTGCAGGAAGCCGAGAAAGAGCGGCGGGTCGCCGAGCGGCGACAACGAGCCGCCCGCGTTCGCGACCAGAAAGATGAAGAACACCACCACATGAACGACGTGCTTGCGATTGTCGTTAGCGCGCAGCAATGGGCGGATCAGCAGCATCGCCGCACCGGTCGTGCCCATGATGCTGGCCAATAGTGTGCCGAGCGCGAGAATCGCGGTATTCAGACGCGGCGTGCCATGCAGATTGCCGCGCACGCAGATGCCTCCCGCGACCGTATAAAGCGCCGTCAGTAACACGATGAACGGAATGTATTCTTCGAGCACCGCGTGCACCAGCGTTCCGAATGCGGCGCCCGTGCCGAAAGCAAGCGCAAACGGCACCAGGAAGAGCAACGCCCACGCTGCCGCGATCTTGCCGAAATGGTGATGCCAGAATGCCGGCGCGACCAACGGAAACACCGCGATAGACAACAGCACGCCCGCAAAGGGCAAGCCCCACAACGCCGACAAGCTCGCGCCGTCGAGCGTAGCCGCCGATGCCAGTTGAGGCCACCCTGCCAACGTAAATGCAGCGGCGAGCACCATGCTCGCCCCTACGGCATGTCGTTTCATATTCTTGAAGTCCTTGTAACTGCGGGCAGCCGTGCGCGTCGCAAGGAGACTGCGACGCGCAACGCGCTCAGACGCCACGTACGACGATCACATGCACCCGATACGGCCCATGTGCGCCAAGCACGATAGTCTGTTCGATATCGCCGGTGCGCGATGGCCCGGAGACAAAATTGACGGCGCGCGGAAGTTCACCGCGTTCGCTACGGATCAGCCCGAACGCCTCTTCATGTCCCGAGACGATGCGCGAAGCCGGCACGATTGCAATATGCGTTTCCGGCAACAGACCTGCCGATGCGTAGGTTTCCGGTCCGGACAACAGAACGAGCGTGCCCGTCTCGGCGGTCGCACAGAAGCAGCCAGTGAGCCCGACCACGTCGCCGTCTTCAGGTTTGCGGAATTCGACGTTGAGGCCGGCTTCGGCCCATTGCAGATCTTGCAGGGTTTGCCATGCGATCGCCTGCAGCGGCAAAGCGTGTTCAGTGAGGTAGCGATGCGCGGCGGAAGGCACGTCGCCCAGCGATTCGACGGTATCGACCGTGGTCGCCATTCTCTGCGCTTCTTCGATGAAGCGTGCGGTCAGATCGGCCGGCATCTCCGGACGCGGACCCTCGGGATGGCGCGCCAGATAATCCGCAGCCGCCTCGCGCTCGGGAGCGGACGGTTCAGGCTCACGCCCCTGCGCTGCGCGGATGCGCGCCAGGATGTTGCGGCGGGCAATCGATGTGTCCATATGCGAAATCCTCGTGTCGACAGCCGTGCGATATGGCGGGAATTATACCGGCCACCCTGGGCGCGAACACCCTGGCCGAACGGCCTGGGGCAACGTATCGACCACGCGGCGAACACGATCTCAGCAAGATATCGACACAAGACAGCGGCGCATAAGTCGCACACGCGCCGCGCAGACGCCCCGTTACTTCGCAGCGTCTTCCTCGGGCTGCGCAATGCCGAACACCTGACGCAGATATGCGAGATAGGCCTTGTCTTCGCACATGTTCTTGCCCGGCGAATCCGACAGCTTCGCCACCGGCTGACCGTTGCAGCGAACCATCTTGATGACGATCTGCAAGGGGTTGTAGCCGAGGTCGTTTGTCAGATTGGTTCCTACGCCGAATGCCAGCTTGCAGCGGCCGCGGAAACGCTCGTACAGTTGCAGCACTTTGGGAATATCGAGCGCGTCGGAGAACACGAGGATCTTGGTGCGCGGGTCGCAGCGGTTCGCCTCGTAGTGCTTGAGCAGGCGCTCGCCCCAGTCGAACGGGTCGCCGGAATCGTGGCGCGCGCCGTCGAACAGCTTGCAGAAGTACATGTCGAAGTCGCGCAGGAAGGCCTCCATGCCGTACACGTCCGACAGTGCAATACCAAGGTCGCCGCGATACTCCTTCGCCCACATCTCGAAGCCGAAGATCTGCGAATCGCGCAACCGCGGACCGAGCGCCTGACACGCCTGCAGGTATTCATGCGCCATCGTGCCGAGCGGCGTGAGGCTGTGCTTCATCGCGTAGAAGACATTGCTGGTGCCGGCGAATTGTTCGCCGAGGCCGTCTTTCAGCGTGAGGATCACTTCTTCGTGCCATTGCTTCGAGAAGCGGCGGCGCGTGCCGTAGTCGGCGATCTTGCAGTCGGCGAATTCCGGGCGTGCGCCGAGCAGCTTGATCTTCTCGACGAGACGGCCGCGCCCTTCGCTGTAGTCGGGCTTCTGCTGGGTGTTGCGGAAGTAGACTTCGTTGACGATCGCGAGCATCGGAATCTCGAACAGGATCGTGTGCAGCCACGGCCCCTTGATCTCGATGTCGATTTCACCATTGCCCTTCGGCGAGGGCGAAATCGAAATGTATTTCTCGTTCAGATGGAACAGCGCAAGAAACTCGATGAAGTCGCCCTTGATGAAGCGCATGCGCCGCAGGTAGTCGAGTTCGTCGTCGGTGAAGCGCAGATCGCAGAGCTTGCGCACTTCGTCGCGAATCTCGCCGATATACGGCACGAGGTCGACATTCGGCGTGCGGCAGCGAAACCGGTACTCGACGTTCGCCGCGGGAAAGTGATGCAACACCACTTGCATCATCGTGAACTTGTACAGATCGGTGTCGAGCAGCGAAGTAATAATCATGATGGTGCGAACTGGACTGCAGGAAAAACGGAAGGCTTGGCTCGACCAACCGCGTCAACCCATGCGCGTGCGGCGCGCCCCGTGCGCGCCAACCTGACGCATGTTACCCGAATGCATCCGGATTCAGCGCGCCGGCGGGCGGCGCTCGCCGGACGCCATAAACTAATCACAAAAACGTATAAAAGCCGTTGCCCGATGCCGCATGCGGCTCTTGACGTTACGTTACAATAGCGCTTTTGGCGTTACGCCTCCCCTGATTCCGCATGCAGGAGCTGCCTGAATGACTCACGTTGTGACCGAAAGCTGCATCAAGTGCCGCTATACCGACTGCGTCGATGTGTGCCCGGTGGACTGCTTTCGCGAAGGTCCCAACTTCCTCGCGATCGACCCCGACGAATGCATCGACTGCGCCGTGTGCGTGGCCGAATGCCCGGTGAACGCCATTTATGCCGAAGAAGACGTGCCGGGCGACCAGCAGCACTTCACCGAGCTGAATGCCGATCTCGCGAAGAACTGGCCGAGCATCACCAAGACCAAAGCGCCGCTGCCGGAAGCCGACGAATTCAAGGACGTGAAGGAAAAGCTGGCCCTGCTCGTACGCTGAGCGGCGCGGCCTGCGCCCCGCTGTTGCATTCGGACCAAATCGAGATGAATGCAGGGTATTGACAGGCGCCTAGTCACCTCCTACAATTTCGCTTCTCTGCTGTTTGTTGTTCTGTTCCTCGATAGCTCAGTCGGTAGAGCGCCGGACTGTTAATCCGTAGGTCCCTGGTTCGAGCCCAGGTCGAGGAGCCAAGAATTGCAAAAGCCCGTTAACCAATACGGGCTTTTTTATGTAGATCAAGTTGTACTGCTGTTCCTCGATAGCTCAGTCGGTAGAGCGCCGGACTGTTAATCCGTAGGTCCCTGNCCCTGGTTCGAGCCCAGGTCGAGGAGCCAAAATTTTGAAAGGCCCGCATTCGTGCGGGCCTTTTTGTTTTGGTCTGGCCTATTTGAATGCCGGATCCGGTGGCTTGAATCGGGGGGCGACGGTCCGTTCCGGTCGGAAGATTGCGCATGCCCCCGAGCATTTGCACTGACCCTCTGGCGGACACGCCGTTATACGATGGCGCTTTATCGACGCCGATCTCTCGCGCCCAACCCAAGCACTCATTCCCGGCCCTTCCATGAATCCCACCGTGTTGCGCATCGCACTTGCAGTCACTACCGCCCTGCTGCTGTCCTCGGCCCACAGCGAAGAAGTCGGCAGCGTCAATACCAACTTCCGCATTACCGGTTCCGATCGCGTGGTCGTCGAGGCCTATGACGATCCGCTCGTCCAGGGCGTGACCTGCTACGTGTCGCGGGCGCGCACGGGTGGCGTCAAGGGGACACTGGGCATCGCCGAAGATCCAACCGAGGCGTCGATCGCTTGTCGGCAAGTGGGCGCGATTCATTTCACCGGCCCCGTGAAGCAGCAATCCGATGTGTTCTCGGTCAGCATGTCGCTGATCTTCAAATCGCTGCATGTGGTGCGGGTGGTCGACGCGAAGCGCAACACGCTGGTGTACATGACTTACAGCGACCGCATCGTCAGCGGCAGTGCGAAGAACAGCGTGAGCGCCGTGCCGATGCCGGCCGGCACGACAATTCCGGTCAAGTAACCGCCGCCCCGCGGCAAAGCTCACCGCGCAAAGACATACACGCGTGAGTCACCGCAAAGGCCACGGCGCGCTACACTGACTGGTCATGCCGGATCGCCGGTACTACCGGACCGCAGGATCGCCAGACTTTCACCATGACCGCCCATCGTTTCCAGGATTCCGCCCGCTACTGGCGTACGCCGCTTTTGCCCGGCGCGGATCTGCTCACGGCGGAATATCACGATCACGAGTTCTCGCCGCATTGGCACGATGCGTACACGATCCCGGTGATCGTCGCCGGCGCCGAGGGCTATCGGTATCTCGGCTCGGACTATGTCGCCGAAGCGGGCAGCGTGCCGATCATCAATCCGGGAGAACTGCACACGGGCTCCAAGGCTGTCGAGGCAGGCTGGCGCTATCGCGTGATGTATGCGCCGGTGGATTTCATTCACAAGCTTGCCAACGACGTTGCCGGCAAGCCGCAAGCATTGCCGTGGTTCGCGCCGGGCGTCATCCGCGATCCCGATCTGGCGCAGCGGCTGGCGCGCGCACACTGTCTGCTGGAGGCCGGCGACGATCCGCTCGCCGCCGAGGCCGCGATGCTCGACGCGCTGTCCACCTTGCTGGTCCGCTACTCGCAAACGCAGCCGGAAGCGTGGCGCCTCGCCGCCGACGACGCCCGCGTCGCGACGATGCAGGAGCGCCTGACCGGCGACCTCGCCGAAGCTGTCACGCTGGCCGAGGTCGCGCAGGCAGCGGGACTCTCGCCCTTCCACGCCGCGCGCCTTTTCACGCAGACCACCGGATTGCCGCCGCACGCGTGGCGCAATCAGGTGCGCTTGCAGCGCGCGCTCGCGCCATTGCGAGCGGGTGTTTCCGTGACGGATGTCGCCGCGGCGAGCGGTTTCACGGATCAAAGCCATTTCACGCGCCATTTCCGGCGCATGTTCGGCGTACCGCCAGGGCGCTGGCAAGGCAGCTGACGCAAGCTTCGCCCCCACCCACCGCAAGAACGTACAAGCCCCCGCCCAGCCTTGCCCGCTATCCTTTGCGCATCAAGGAGGCAAGATTGACCCATTCCCACTCCGGCCAGCCCTCAAGCACAGGCCACTTAAAAGAATTCACCGCCGGCGCGCGCGACATCATCCCGATGATGGTCGGCGCGGCGCCCTTCGGCGTGATCTTCGGCACCCTGGTCGCGTCCGGCCCGCTGCATCTGTGGCACGGACAACTGATGTCGCTCGTCGTGTTCGCCGGTTCCGCGCAATTCATCGCATTGGGCCTGATCGCCGGCCACGCGAGTTTTGCGGTGATCTGGGCGACCACGCTCGTCGTCAACCTGCGTCACGTGCTGTATAGCGCGACGCTCGCGCCGCACGTCGCGCACCTGCCCTCGCGCTGGCGCTGGGCGCTCGGCGCGCTGCTCACCGACGAAGTCTTCGCGGTCGCGTGGGAACATTACCGGCATCGGGAGCCCGGCACGGTTGGCCCGCACTACTTCTTTGGCGCGGGTCTGGCCATGTACCTCAACTGGCAGATCTGGACCGTCGCCGGCCTGCTGTTCGGCGCGGCCTTTCCGGGCCTGCAGTCGCTCGGGCTCGATTTCGCGATGGTCGCCACGTTCATCGCGATCGTCGTGCCGCAGCTCGTCGCGCTGCGCTATATCGCGGCGGCCGCGACCGCGGGCACGCTGGCTTTCTTCTGGCAGGCGTGGCCGTACAAGCTCGGCCTGCTCGGCGCCGTGTTCGCGGGCGTGGCAATCGGTGTCTTGCTGTCGGCGCCGCGATTTGGGCGAGGCGTGCGGGGAAATCACGATTCCTCGCGAGCAGCTTCGCGCGAAACCTCACAGGGCCCCCACCGGGAAGCCCCGCGGAAAACCTCAAGGGAAACCATGGAGGCGTCGCGATGAACTACGTCGTTCTGATCCTCGGCATGGCCGCCATTACGTGGGTGATCCGCGCCGCCGTCTTCGTGCTCGGCGACCGGCTGGTGTTTCCGCCGCTCGTGCGCACCGCGCTCGGCTTCGTGCCCGTTACCGTGCTGACGGCGATCATCGTCCCGATGGCGGTCTCGCCGCACGGCGCCGGCGCCGAACTGACCTGGCGCAATCCGCAACTGGTCGGGGCGCTGGCCGCCATCGTAGTCAGCGCGCTCACGCGCCGACCGCTCCTGACCATCGCGGTCGGCCTGACAGTCTTTTTTGTCTGGCAAGGCGTTGTGCTTAAATAGGCGCTGTTCGACGCCTACATCGCGTGCAAACGGCGCCCAGATTGCCATAGGCGCCAGGCGCGGCGGGCTCGGCACGGGGTGGCACCCGCCATGCGCTGCCCTCGCAGGCGACGCATTCCTCTAAAGCCGCCGCCGGCGCCTCGCGCACCCTTAAGTTTTCCGTGAATCCGCCGATAAGATGTCGAGGTCCGCTCGTCGGGATACGTCCCGCTGGTTACGCGGCAACAGGCAGCAATCAACCGCGCCGGCATAGGCGTCGCGTCTCACGGGGTCCGTGCGCGAACGCCGACATGACGAAGCAGCGCGGCAGGACCAAACGGGATAACACATGGGTCAGATCACCCTCACACTCAAAGACGAGACCATTGCGACGCTACGCAAGGACTTCGACGCATTTCTGCGGGTTTCGCTGAAGCTCGATCCGCAGTTCGCGACGCCGTCGTTTGAGGACTTTTTGCGCGCCAAGCTGCTCGACAACATGGTGCCGCTAACCGAACACGCGGTTCAGCGGATGTTGCAGGGCGGCCAGTACGCATGGGCGAAACGCACGCTGGACAAGGAATTCCCGGACGTCGTCGCGATCCTGATGAGGCAGGCGGGGGAATTCGGTTTCGGCTTTGCAGCCCGTTCGGAATGGACGCCGGAAGAGCTCGCCAAGCAGTGCCGCGACTGGGCCGCTGCCATCGTCAAGGAAGCGGAAGGCGACGCGGCGTTGATCGATCCGCTCGCGGCGCAGATCAAGAGCGCCGCGCAGGACATCCAGGCGCTCGAGGAAGTCATGCAGACGCCGGCCTGGCGTCTGGTGGAATCGCTGCGTCAGCGCGTCTACGAAGCCAAAGTAGCGTGCGAAACGAGCGTGGGCAGCACTGCGCGCGAAAAGCTCGGCGAACTGCGCGGACTGCTGCGCCTGGGCATTTCGCACGGCTCGTTCCAGAAGCAGGAAGCGCAGCAGATCATGGAGTATTTGCGCCTGCTGAAGCCGGAGATTTTCGTCGAAGAACCGTATGACGTGTTCTCACGCCTCGCCGCCTGGCTGCGCAATTTCTTTGTGCCGCCACGGCCGGTGCCGCAACAGCAACAACAACGGCAGTCACGGTAAAAGCAGGTTCAATCCCACATTTTTCTGAGCTTCGCCCCAATCTCGATCTTCGCTTGCGCTGCCGCGGCCAATCCCGCCGCTGTCGGCGCGCTCGGCAACGGCACGCGCGGCCAGGCGTAGGCGTCGAACAAGGGCATCAGATGCGCCGGAATGAACCGCGTGCGCGATGCCCACACGTGACGGTCGCCCATATGGGTCTGGTTGTGCACGTAAAAGCGCTGCGGCACGACGATATGCAGGTCTTCCTTCGCGCGCGTCATCGCCACGTATAACAGGCGGCGTTCCTCGTCGATTTCCTCTTCGCTGCCGGTGCCGAGATCGGATGGAATGCAACCGTCGACGCCATTCAGCACGAACACGTTGCGCCACTCCTGCCCTTTCGCCGAATGAATCGTGGACAGGATCAGGTAGTCCTCGTCGATCAGCGGCACGCCGGATTCGTCGCTGGTCGCGTCGGGTGGATCGAGTGTCAGCTCAGTCAGGAAGCGTTCGCGCGACGCATAGGTGCCCGCGATGCTTTCCATCTGCAGCACGTCCGCATGACGGATCGCCGCGTCCTCATGGTTGCGCTCGAGATGAGGCTCGTACCAGCGCCGCACCATTTCGAACTCCGCCGGCCACGGCGTCTGCCGGCCGTACACGCTCGACATCAGCTTGACGAACGGATGCCAGTCCTCCTGCGCGCGAGCGGGCGGCGCAAAGGCGGCCAGCGCGCCACCGGCGCTATGGGTGAAATCGGCCGGATTGCCGGCGCCCGCGCGGGCCACGACCTCGTCCAGCACCTTCGCGGCAGTGGCGGGACCGATGCCTGGCAGCAATTGCACGACGCGAAAACCCGCGACACGGTCGCGCGGATTCTCTGCCCAGCGCAGCACGGCGAGCACATCTTTGACGTGCACCGAATCGAGAAACTTCAGGCCGCCGAACTTCACGAACGGAATGTTGCGCCGGGTCAGTTCGATTTCGAGCGCGGCGCTGTGATGCGCGGCGCGAAACAGCACGGCCTGTGACTTGAGCTTCATACCCTGCTCGCGCGCTTCGAGCACCTGTTCGACGATATAGCGCGCCTGATCCGCTTCGTCGGCGACCGTCACCAGACGCGGGCGCTGCGCCGACGCTTTGTTGGTCCACAGATTCTTCGTGTAGCGCTCGCAGGCGAGCTCGATCACCGCATTCGACGCCGCCAGAATCGGCCCGGTCGAGCGGTAGTTGCGCTCGAGCGTGATCTGCCGCGCGGGCGGATTGAAGTGCGCCGGGAAGTCGAGAATGTTGCGCACGGTCGCGCCGCGAAACGAATAGATCGACTGGGCGTCGTCGCCGACCACGGTCAAGCCGCGGCCGTCGGGTTTCAGCGCGAGCAGGATCGACGCCTGCAGGCGGTTGGTGTCCTGATACTCATCGACCAGAACGTGATCGAAGCGCGCCGACAGATCAGCCGCGATCGCCGGCTCCGCGGCCATATGCGACCAGTAGAGCAGCAGGTCGTCGTAGTCGAGCACGCTCTGCTTCTGCTTGGCTTCGACGTACGCGGCGAACAGCATGCGCAGATCGGCTTCCCACTCGCGGCACCACGGAAACGCGCTGTTGAGCACGTCGGCAAGCGACGCACCGGTGTTCACCACGCGCGAATAGATCGCAAAGCAGGTGCCCTTGGCTGGGAAGCGCCGCTCTTTCGCCGACAAACCGAGCTCGTGGCGCACGAGATTCATCAGGTCGGCGGAATCCTCGCGGTCGTTGATCGTGAAGGCGGGCGCGAGGCCGATCAGGTCGGCGTATTCGCGCAAAAGCCGCGCGCCGACGCTATGGAAGGTCCCTGACCAGGTCAGCCCTTGCGCCAGCGCAGCCCGCGTACCGAGCGCCGCACCAGCGATGCGCGTGACGCGGCGGGTCATTTCGAGCGCGGCGCGGCGTGAGAAAGTGAGCAGCAGAATACGGCGCGGGTCGGCGCCCTTCACCACCAGATTGGCGACCCGGTGCGCCAGCGTGTTGGTCTTGCCGGAGCCGGCCCCCGCGATCACCAGCAGCGCGCCCGGCGGCGCGTCGGGACTGTCGGCGCCGTATTCGACGGCGTCGCGTTGCGCGTCGTTGAGCTTTGCCAGCCAGGCGGCAGTATCGGCATCGGTACCGGAAGCAGACGGTGGCGAAGATTCAGCGACGGAGAGCACAGTGGATTCGGGCCTGAGGTGGAATTGACGCGGCGACGCATACTGTATATCCATACAAGTATCGGAGACAAGCGACCCTTTTTTCCCTGCCGCCCCCAAAAGAAATGGCCCGGGCGCTTACGCGCTCCGGGCCATTTCTTCGCGAAGGCACTGCGAGACTTTGACGAAGCCCCACAGCAAGGTTGGCTGAGGCAACGGCTAAGCTTGTTGTCGAAGCGCCTTGTGTTTCAGAAGAACTCTGGCTTAGTGCTTCACGTCGGCGCCATTGTCCTGATCGGACGCCTGACCTTGCATGTTCATCTTCATTTCGTTGTTGGCTGTCTGTTTGTCCGCCTTCTGGTTGATCTTGGCGTCGCGCACCTGCTCCTTGTACTGCGACTTGGCAGCCTTTTGCTGCTGCGCCAATTCCGCCTTGGACGCCTTCTTCGACGCCTTGTATTCGGCGTTAGCCTGTGCGTTGGCGTCGCGTTTCTGGACCAGCGGATCGGTCGAGCCCGATGCCGTCAGACGCGTCGGCGCCGGTGTCACCGGCTGCACACCTTGCGCGGCCGGTGCTGCGGGTGCGACATCGGCGCCTTGGGCCTGGACCTGTGCCTGGCCGTTCACGCCGGCGGCCGGTTGCGCGGTCTGCGCGAACGCCGCGGTAGCAGCAAAAGCAGTCAGGGCGGTACCGATCAGGAGCGTACGAATCTGAGTCATGGCTAAATCCTCTCTAAGGTTGTTGTGACGCGGGCGCCGTAACCGGCGCGGCACATTGACGTGTGCTTCATGCCATGTGCACCTCGCCCGGTCTATTCGTCGCTGGAAAAATCCAGCAACCTTTCCTACAGACCCGCACTTTACGAGTGAAGTTCGTGATATGCGACCCGTGTTACGGAACGTTTCATTTTCTGACAACTACATAACATCTGCTTGCAATCGCCCGAATCCGGTCCGGGAGCACGGGGACTATTCATTCAGGGCAAGCTTCTGGCTTATCATGCGAACCCTTTGCTTCAAGGCGCAAACGCCATGCCCAACCTCGATTTCACACTGACCGGCGACTACGTCGAACTGCACAATCTCCTGAAGATAACGGGGCTTGCGGACAGCGGCGGGTCGGCAAAAATGATGGTCGCGGACGGCGCGGTGACCGTCGACGGCCGGGTCGAAACGCGTAAAACCTGCAAAATCCGCGCGGGCCAGGTCGTGCTGCTGGGCGATACGCGCATCGCGGTGCACGAGGCTTGACGCGCCAAGTCCGAAAACTCGGGGGACCGCACGCACCAAAATCGTGCCTCTTCCATCGACATCCCCGCGCCTAAGCAATAAGCTGTCAGTTTCGACAGACAAACAATCGGCTGACAGCCGCCCTACGCTCCGGTGAGCCACCGCATTTCGCCGCCTCACCGGCAGCACGCAAGCCCCGCGAATCGGCCGGGCTGCGCCCTCCGCCACGCTGTCGCCCCTTCCGCTTCCAAGCGCTCCATGACTCAATCCGGCTTCACCCGGGTGGCCGCCCGGCCGCCGACCCTGACCCGCCACGCCGCCGACACCGCCAGGCTCGCCGCGCCGCTCGCCATCGCGCAACTGTCGCAAATGGCGATGGGCGTCACCGACACGATCCTGCTCGGCTCGCTCGGCCCCGACGCGCTCGCCGCCGGCGGCCTCGGCGCCAACCTGTTCTTCGTCGTGGTCACGTTGCTGCAGGGCGTGCTCACCTCCGTGAGCGTGAGCGTGTCGCATGCACGCGGCGCGCAGGACGAAGGCCGCGTGCCGCATATCTATTGGACCGGCCTCGTGTTGTCGGTGCTGCTGTCGGTGCCCGCATTCTTCCTGCTGTCGTTCGCCACGCCGATCCTGCTGGCCTTCGGCGAACCCGCGCTGCTCGCGCACAACGTCGGCGAATACGCGGCGGTGCTGCGCTGGGGCTCGCTCGGCAGTCTGATCGGCGTCGGCCTGATGCGCTCGTTTCTGCCGGCCATCGGCGCGGCCAAGCGGCTCCTGTGGGTGTCGCTCGTCAGCGTGTTCGTCAACGGCTTTCTCAACTACGGGCTGATTCACGGCGTCCACGGACTGCCTCGCTTGGGCTTTCTCGGTTCGGCGGCGGCCACCTCGATCACCGTCTGGCTGAGCGCGCTCGTGCTGATGGCCTTGTTGCATCTGCGGCCACGCTATAAGCATTTCGTCGTCGCGACGCGGCCGAACGTGCCGCTAATGGGCGAGTTGTTCGGCATCGGCTGGCCGGTCGCGATCACCTATGGCGTCGAATCGACGCTGTTCCTCGCCACCGGCCTGATGGTCGGCCTGCTCGGCGAATCGCAACTGGCCGCGCATCAGATCGCCTTGAACGTCGCCTCGGTGGCCTTCATGGTGCCGCTCGCGATCGGTCAGGCAGCCAATGTGCGGATCGGCTACTGGTCCGGCGCCGGCCAGCCGCTTGCCGCACGCCACGCGGGTTTCGTCGCGCTCGCGCTCGGCGTCGGCTTCATGACGCTGTCGGGCATCGTGCTGATCGCCGCGCCGCACTGGATCGTCGGCCTGTATCTGCATCTCGACGACCCGGCCAACGCCGCCACGGTGACGTTGGCGAGTTCGCTGCTCGGCGTGGCCGCGATCTTCCAGATCGTCGACGGCATGCAGACGGTTGGCTCAGGCTGCCTGCGCGGCCTGAAGGACACGCGCGTGCCGATGATCGCCGCGACGTTCGGGTACTGGGTCATCGGCTTTCCGACTGGTTATGTGATGGCATTTCACTTCGGGCTGGGGGCGCGCGGTTTGTGGTGGGGACTCGCGGCCGGCCTTGCCAGCGTTGCGCTTCTGATGACGCTGCGCTTTCACAAACTGAGCTTGCGGCGCGTGCCGGTTGTGCCCGGCACGCCGCCTGCCCCTTCGGCCTGAGGTCGGCCTGAGGTCGGCCTGAGGTCGGCCTGAGGTCGGCCTGACTCCGGCCTGAGGTTGGCCTGAGGTTGGCCTGAACCAGGCATTTCGCGGATGGTTGCGCCCGCAACCATCGTTTCCCGGCAAGCGTGCCGCGAACGGTAAAATGCGCCCTCTGGCAAAACCGCGCGCACCCGCGCGATGCATGTCGCAGTCACACGGAAGATCGAAAGCCCACACGCCTGATTCCCCTTAGAATGCATTTCTCGACAGCGTGAGCACGCTACACGCGCTGCCGCCGTGAGAAGCGTGCAATCAAGGGAGAGCCGGCGTGTCGTGGCATCAAAATCAGGATCAGACTGCACCGCACCGCACGTGCGCGTTCAGCACGCCCCGCAGGAAGACCCCTTGGAGGACAACGAGACGTTTCTTCCTGCTGTGCTGCGCAACGGCATTTCTGACCGCTTGCGCGACCAAGCCGCCCGCCACCGCATTCGACCGTCCGGTCACCCACGCACTGCCCGCCACTGAAACAACGCCGCTTCACACGGCCCTCGCGCCGCTCGAAGCCGCGCATCCGAATCAGTCCGGTTTCCGGATACTGTCGAGCGGCACCGACGCCTTGCAGATGCGCATTGCGCTCGCACGTGCGGCGACGAAAACCCTCGACATGCAGTACTACATCGCCAACGAGGACACCACCGGCAAGCTGCTGCTCGGCGCCGCCCTCTACGCAGCCGATCGCGGCGTGAGAGTGCGCATGCTGGTCGACGATCTGAACTTCAAGGACATCGACCAAACGATGGCGGGTCTGAACTCGCACGACAACATCGAGATCCGCGTTTTCAATCCATTCGGCAGCGCGCAGGAAGGCGTATTCGAACGCACTACGAACGTGTTCACGCAGATCGGCCACTTCACGCGCCGCATGCACAACAAGTCGATGATCGCCGACAACCAGTTGGCCATTGTCGGCGGCCGCAATCTCGGCGACGAATATTTCAGCGCGAGCGAAACGCTGCAGTTCCGCGACCTCGACGTGCTGGCCGCCGGCCCGGTAGTCGCCGACGTCTCCGCCAGTTTCGACGACTACTGGAACAGCAGCATCGCCTATCCGCTGCGGGCGCTGAACAAGCAGAAGTTCGATGCGAAAGAACTCGACCAGACACGCGACGATTTACGCCAGCACTGGCGCACCAACGCCGACCCGTACAACGCGAAACCGCTGAACGCTTCGCCGCTCGCCACGCAGATTGCCCAGGATCAACTTGGCTTGACGTGGGCGCCGGCCGAATTCAAAGCGGACTTGCCGGAGAAAATCGAACATCCCTCGCCGGACTACGTCAGTCCGCCAATGCAGCGACTGGGCGAGCTGATGCACGACGCGCAGAAAGATTTTCTGATTATTTCGCCCTACTTCGTACCGCACGAGAGCGGCGTCAAGGCAGCCGGCGAACTGACGCATCGTGGCGTACGCATCGCCGTGCTGACCAACTCGCTCGCGGCGACCGACGCGGTAGCGGTGCAAGCCGGCTATAGCCCCTTCCGCGTGCCGCTGCTGCAACAGGGCGTGGAATTGTATGAATTCAAACCGCAGCAGAAGGCGCGGCGTGTCGGTTTCGCCGGATCCAGCTCGCGAGCCAGCCTGCACGCAAAGACTTATGTCATCGACCGCAAGATTCTGGTGATCGGCTCGATGAATCTCGATCCGCGCTCGGCCAATCTGAACACCGAGCAGACGCTGGTCATCCATAGCCCGGCGCTCGCCGAGCAGGTTGCACAGATCTTCGAACGTGCCATCGCGCCCGAAGCAAGCTACCAGGTCACGCTCGCCGACGCGGCGCAACTCGCCTATCTGCGATCGATCGGCGCGCCCCTCTCGCCGCTCGTCTGGACCGACGTCGAGGACGGCACGCGCCGTACCTATATCTTCGACCCCCAAGCGGGTTTTTACCGGAACGCGCTAACGGGTCTATTCTCCTTATTGCCTGTCAACGCAGAACTTTGAAAAGCGGAGTTGAACCATGACTGAAGACGTACGAATGGAGCGCGACACGTTCGGTGAAATCGCCGTACCGAACGCTCGTCTATGGGGCGCGCAGACCCAGCGCTCGCTGCAGAATTTCCGCATTTCGTCTGAAAAACAATCGCCCGAACTGATCACCGCGCTGGCCGTCATCAAGCGCGCCGCCGCCGAGGTCAACCAGGGTCTGGGCGTGCTCGACGAGAACAAGGCCAAGGCGATCATGCAGGCGGCCGACGAGATCATCGACGGCAAGCACCCTGAAGAATTTCCGCTCGCGGTCTGGCAAACCGGCTCCGGCACGCAGACCAACATGAACCTCAACGAGGTGATCGCGAATCGCGCGAGCGAGCTGCTCGGCGGCGAGCGCGGCGAAGCCCGCAAGGTCCATCCGAACGACGATGTGAATCGCGGCCAGTCGTCGAACGACGTGTTTCCGACGGCGATGCACGTGGCCGCCGCCTACGCGATCGTCAAGCATCTGCTGCCCGCGCTGAAGACGCTGCGCGAGACGCTCGACGGCAAGGCGAAAGCCTTCGCGGACGTCGTCAAGATCGGCCGCACGCACCTGCAGGACGCCACGCCGCTGACGCTCGGCCAGGAGTTTTCAGGCTATGTCGCGCAACTCGATCACGGCATCCGTCACGTGGAATCGGCGCTGCCGCATCTGTACGAACTCGCCCAGGGCGGTACGGCAGTCGGCACCGGTTTGAACGCGCATCCGCAGTTCGCCGACAAGGTGGCGGCGGCGATCGGCAAACTAACCGGCTTGCCGTTCGTCTCCGCGCCCAACAAATTCGAAGTGATGGCCGCGGCCGATGCGCTGGTGTTCGCGCATGGCGCGTTGAAGACGGTGGCGGCGAGCCTGAACAAGATCGCCAACGACATCCGTTGGCTCGCGAGCGGCCCGCGTTGCGGCCTCGGCGAACTGTCGATTCCGGAGAACGAACCAGGCAGTTCGATCATGCCGGGCAAGGTCAATCCGACCCAGTCCGAAGCCTTGACGATGCTGTGCGCGCAAGTGTTCGGCAACGACGTCGCGGTGAATATCGGCGGTGCGAGCGGCAACTTCGAGTTGAACGTGTTCCGACCGATGATTGCGCACAACGTGCTGCAATCGGTCCGTTTGCTCGCGGACGGCGCGCACAGTTTCAACGACAACTGTGCTGTGGGCATCGAGCCGAATCGCGAGCGCATCGATACGTTGCTCAACGAATCGCTGATGCTGGTGACCGCGCTCAATCCGCACATCGGTTACGACAAGGCCGCGCAGATTGCGAAGAAGGCGCACAAGGAAGGCACGACGCTGAAGGCGTCCGCGCTCGCGCTCGGCTATGTCACCGAACGGCAGTTCGACGAATGGGTGCAGCCGAAGGATATGGTCGGGCATTCGGCGGGATGATTGCCGATGGGATCGGCCGGAGCTTGGCCGATCCGGCAGATTGGCTGACGTGAATGCAAACAGCAGGCTGCGCGGACGCAATGTTCGCGCGTCCTGTTGTGCATGCCCCTGGCAAGCGGCGGCACGTCCCCGCAAGGCGTGCCGATGCCGACCGAGGCGCCCCTTAAACCTTCCCCTGCGCCACTTCTTCCGGCTTCAGTTCGACGATCGCGTCGAGCGCTTCCTTCACGTCCATCGCGTACCTGGCAAGGCGCTTCTGTTCATCTGTTTCCGGTACGAACGCCGGCACCGGCACGGGGTGGCCGTTCTCGTTAACGGCGACCATCACCACCAGGCAGTCCGTGGTTTGCAGCAGCTCGCCGCCCTTCGGATCGCCTGCCTGCACCGACACGTGGATGTGCATGCTGGTACGCCCCGTCGCCACGACGCGCGCGCGCAGCTCAACCAGGTTGCCGACCAGAATCGGTCGGCGGAATCGGATATTGCCCACGCTGACCGTCACGCAGTAGCGCCCCGACCACACCGCCGAGCACGCGTACGCGGTCTCGTCGATCCACTTCATCAACGCGCCGCCATGCACCTTGCCGCCGAAGTTGACCGAGCTAGGCTCGGCGAGAAAGCGGAAGGTGGTTTCGGAACGGTCCAGGGGCGCTAAGGCAGGGGTGCTCATCTTGACTCCGGTCAATCGGACGCATTTAAAGGAGGCGATTATACGAGCGCAATATTGACCCCGTCGCGGATTGGGTGGGGTTATGTAGCCGAATGTCGGCCTGGACGAGCGCAATGCTTTCGTCGAGCTTTCGATTAGAGACCCGCTTAACTCGCCGCCACGACCGCAGAAACCGCCGCGCGCTGCGGCACGACCGCGGACTCGAAACGCTCCCGATACTCCAGCGGCAATACGCCGAAGCGCCGCACAAAGGCGCGCCTCAAATTCTGCTCGCTGCCGAAGCCACAATCGAGCGCAATCCGCTTCAGCGGCCGGCGCGACTCCGCCAACGCCCGCGCGGCCGCCTCCAGCCGCAGTGCCGACACCGTTTTAGCCGGCGTGCGACCAACCTCGTCGACGTAACGACGCGCGAAAGTCCGCGGACTCATCTGCGCGCGCTCGGCCAGCCGCTCGACCGACAGGTCGTCTCGCAAATGGCCGGCCATCCAGCTATGCAACGCCTCGAACGGTCCGCCGGCCGAGGCCTGTGCTGCCAACGCCGCGCTGAATTGCGACTGGCCGCCGGGCCGCTTCATGAACACCACCAGCCGCCGCGCCGCCTGCATCGCGACCGCGTGGCCGACATCTTCTTCGATCAGCGCCAATGCCAGATCGATTCCCGCCGTCACGCCCGCCGATGTCCAGACGACGCGCCTTTCTTCGTCATGGCCCACGTCGCGGATAAAGATCGGATCAGCGTCGACCTGTACGCTGGGAAAGCGGCGCGCGAGATGCGGCGCTTCCCGCCAATGGGTGGTCGCCCGGCGGCCGTCGAGCAGGCCCGCCGCAGCCAGATAGAAGGCACCCGTGCAGACCGAGCAGACGCGCCGCGCCTCCGGCGCACGACGCCTGATCCACGCGACAAGTTCCGGCTGCAACGTGCAATGTTCGTCGATCGGGACGCCGGGGACGATCAGCGTGTCGATCGGCTGGTCGTCGAGCGAATCGAGCCGTTGCGTGACGACCGGCAGGCCGGGAAAGGTTTGCAGCACGCCGCCGTCGATCGACGCGACCGTCGTGCGATAGGCGACCGGCTCGGCAGCGTTGCCAGACTTACCCGCCGCGGCCGCCATCGTCAACTCTGCGCGCCAGAACGCCTCAAGCGGCCCGCACGCATCGAGCAGCACGAGTTCAGGAGCGACCGCGAAGACGATATGACGTGCAGCCATCAAGAAACCCCTTGGGCGAGTTGCCGCTTGTTCGACCACGCATACCCGAGCGTAGCCAACGCCGCCAACCCCAGCAGCGGAAAAATCGCGGCATTGATCGTCGCCCAGCCGAAGCGCGCCAGCAATTGCCCGGCGAACAGCGAGCCCAGCGCGGAAAACGCAAACGTCGTGAATTCGCTGGTTGCCTGCGTCTTGGCCCGCTCGGACGGCCGGTACGATTGCGCGAGCAGCGTCGAGCCGCCGACGAACATGAAATTCCACCCCACGCCCAGACATGCGAGCGCCGCGTAGAAGTGCGGCAGATCGGTCGAGCGCAGCGCCAACACACCGCACAGCGCCGACAGCACGATCCCCGCACCGATCACCGGCAACACGCCGAAGCGCCGGATCAGCCGCGCGGAAATCAGCGACGGCGCGAACATGCCGACGAGGTGCCATTGAATGATCGCCGCGCCGTCGCCGATCGTGTGGCCGCACGCGACCGCCGCAATCGGCGTCGCGGTCATCACGAACATCATCACGGCGTAGCCGAGCGCGTTATTGGCGAGCGCCGCGGCAAAGATCGGCTGCCGTACGATTTCGCCGAGCGGCCGCGCCGGTTCGTGCGTCACGGCCGCACTCGCGGACGGTGCGGCGTCGCGATACAGCAGCGCCAGCATGGCGATCGATACGAGCCCGAAGCCGGTGACAAGCGCATAGGAGCCGGCGAACGCCACCGGCGCGAGCCAGTCCTTGCTCCATGCGGCAAGAAGTGGCCCGCAGACGGCGGCCACCACGCCGCCGGTGAGCACCGTCGAAATCGCGCGGCTTTTCCCTTCGATTCCGACCGCATCCGCGGCCGCCAGCCGGTAGTACTGCGCGAACGCCTGGAACACACCGACGGTCGCCGTGCCGGCGCAGAACGCCCAGAAGCTGTGATGAAAGATCGCCCACACGGAGACGGCCCCGCCCAGCGCGCCGACACCCGCGCCGAGCATGAAGCCCGCGCGCCGTCCGATGCGCGCCATCAGGAACGACGCGAAGATGGTGGTCAGTGCGGCGGCGACGGTAATCAGCGAAAACGGCAGCGTCGCGAGCGCCTTGTCGTCGGCAAGTGTGTAGCCGACCAGACCGGTCAAGGTCAGATCGATCGAGACCGATGAGGTGTAGAGCGCCTGGCAGATCGCCAGCACGCGCGCGGCGCGCCGGCTATGAGGGTCGGCGTGGCCGGAGCCGGTTTGAGTGGCGGCAAAGGAAGAAACGGTGGAGGGAGCAGCGGGTGGCGGCATCGGTAGGCCTCGGACGGCGAAAGTGGCGATGCCTGGATCGTCACATGGCCGGAGGTGGCAGGAATGACAATGATGCATCAATTCCAGCCAGTCGCCGCACTCGCCCACCTGAAAATGGGGCCGCACGCGCCTCGCGCTTACTTGCGGACCGTAACGCCTTCGTCGATCGTGCCGTACATCGTGATGCTGCCGGTGCCCGCACCCGAACTCGAGCCGGAACCGCCCTGCACACACGCGCTGAACAGCAGAACTGCGGCAGCGGCGGCAAGAAGAAATTTCATGACAGCGTGTTCCTGCAAAGACAGGGTTCGATTTTAGCCTGGCGGGCTAACGCGACGCCAAAGCGGCGTCGCCGCACCGAAACGCAGAAACAGCGCCTCATCGAAGCACGCACTAGCCTGCCCTTCCCGCCGGATTTTCGTAGCCACTGCATTCGACGATTCACGCTAAGCTGAAACATCGAATACAGCAGCCAGATACAGTGGACTGCATGGCGCCCTGCCCGCGCCGCCAACCGGAGACGCCTGATGCCCACCACCCTCACCGACGAACAGAATCACTTCCCCGGCTTGAGCCGCATCGGTGCGCTGCTCGCCGACCCTGGCCGCGCCGCCATGCTGTGGTCATTGATGGACGGCAGCGCCCGCCCGGCCGGTGAACTGACGATGATCGCCGGGCTCTCGCCGTCGGCGGCCAGCGCTCATCTGGCGCGTCTGACAGACGGCGGCCTGCTCGCGCTCGAAGTGCGCGGCCGGCATCGCTATTTCCGGATCGCCTCGCCGGATATCGCTGCCTCCATCGAAGCGCTCGCCAACGTCGCGCAGGTCAGCGCGCCGCAACGGGCCGTGCCGCGTCCGGTGCGCACCGTGCCGGTCGACATGCGCTACGCCCGCACCTGCTACGACCATATGGCGGGCGAACTGTCGGTGCGGGTGTTCGAGCGGCTGGTCGAACGCGGGCTATTGACGCTGCACGGCTCGTCGCTCGAAGCCACTACCGACGGCACCGCCCGCTTCGCCGAGTGGGGCATCGACATGTCCGCCCAGAAGAGCCGCCGGCGCCGCTTCGCCTGCACCTGCCCCGACTGGAGCGAACGGCGTCCGCACCTGGGCGGCGCGCTCGGCGCCGCGCTGCTCGATTCGTGGTCGACGCATGGCTGGGTCGAACGCACTGAGCGGCCGCGGATCTTGCGCGTCACCCCGGCAGGCCACCGCCATTTCGACGCGTTCCTGGCCGCTTGAAACACGCTTAACTGATTGACGTGATTACAAAATTTGCGCATTCAGCTTACGAAACGCCCCATCGAGACCTTTTGTTACACGCTCGTGAGGGAGCCTTACAAAAGTGGGGGCCTTGAAACAATCCGTACGGGTAGAGTGGTTCTCACGGATGCTGCACAATGCGCGTCCGTCGGAGCCAAATCATGAGAACAGTGACCACACCCCAACAATCGAAACGCCGGATCACCGGTTACACGCTGATCGCCGCCGCGGCGTTCCTGTTCGCGGCGCAAGCCACCTTCGCGCAGGAAGCCGAACAGGCGCCGCCAGGGGCTGCTTCACAGAACACCGATCCGCCTGGGCGTGTTGCGCGTCTGAACTACACCGCCGGCGCCGTGACCACCGAACCGGCCGGCGCGACAGACTGGTCGTACGCACAAATCAATCGCCCGCTCACCACCGGCGATCAATTGTGGAACGATCAGAACGCGCGCTCCGAACTGCATATCGGCTCGACCGCGGTACGCCTCGGCCAGTCCACCAGCCTCGACATCCTCAATCTTGATGACAACAGCGCGCAGTTGAAGGTCGCTCAGGGTACGTTGTCGGCGCGGGTGCGCGGACTGGCGCCCGGCTCCTCCTACGAAATCGACACGCCGAATCTGGCGCTCGGCCTGAACGGCCCGGGCGACTATCGCGTCGACGTCGCGCCGGACGGCAGCACCACCACCGTCACCGTGCGCAGCGGCAGCGCGACCGTGTACGGCGACAGCGGCCAGGTGCCGGTCGCGGCCGGCCAGCAGATCCGCTTTGCCGGCACCAACCTGCAAGAGGTCGGCGACAACGGCGCGCCCGGCCTCGACGGCTTCGATCAATGGGCGGCGAGCCGCGACGCTGCGGAAGACCGCTCCGTGTCGGCGCGCTACGTGTCGCGCGACATCCCCGGCTATCAGGATCTCGACGCCAACGGCACGTGGCGCAACAGCCCGCAGTACGGTGAAGTGTGGGTGCCGCGTGAGACACCCGCCGGCTGGGCGCCTTATCACGACGGCCATTGGGTATGGCAAGCACCGTGGGGCTGGACCTGGGTCGACGACGCACCGTGGGGCTTCGCGCCCTACCACTACGGCCGCTGGGCCTACGATGACGACTCGTGGGCATGGGTGCCGGGACCGGTGGTGGAAAGCGAACCGCCCGTCTACGCACCGGCGCTGGTCGCCTTCGTGGGCGGCGGTGGCGACGGAGTCAACTGGGGCGTGAGTCTCGCGATTGGCGGCGCGGTCGCGGCCGGCGTCGCGTGGTTCCCGCTGGGCCCAGGCGAACCGTGGCATCCGCACTGGGGCGATCACGATCATTGGAGCCCGGGTTACTACAACCGCGTCAACAACACCACGGTCGTCAACAACTACAACCGCAACGTGACGAACGTGAATGTGACCAACATTCACAACACGTACATCAACTATCGCGCGCCGGGCGGCGTGACCGCGGTGCCGGCGACAGCCTTCGTGCACGGTCAATCGGTTGGCCGCTTCGCGCAGAAGGTCGATCCGCAACAGTGGCGCAACGCGCAGATCAATCCGGGCGGTCCGGGAATCGCGCCGGTGAAGGAAAGCTTTGGACCGGGCCTGCGTAACGCGAATTACCGTCCGCCGGCCGGCGTGACGGCGCGTCCGGTCGTCGCGACGCGCAGTCCGGCCGTGCCGGCGGCGTACCACGACAGTCTCGCGCAACGTTTTGCGCAGAGCGGCGGACGTGTGCCGGGCGCGGGCGAGCCGATCGTGCGAACCTCGGTGCCGGCTCACATGGCAGGCGGTCCGGGGGTCATGCCGGCGCAGAACGTGCGGGTCGTGCAGTCGCATATGGCCGGACGGACGCCGGGCGCAGCGCCGGGTGCACCGGGTACGCCTAATGGCATGCAACAGGCCGGTCAGCGACCGGGCGAAGCGCCGCTCAACGGTCAACCGCAACGTGGCGGCGAACCGCAGGCGCGGCCAGGCATGCCGCCGCAAATGGCCAACGTGCATCAGCAACCTGGCGAGGCAGCTCGTCCGTCCAATGGCGTGCCCCGTCCGCCGCAAGCGAACGGCGCCAACCCGAACGCTTTCGCGCAACAGCACGGCGCACCGGCGCAAGCCGGTCAGCAACCCGGTGCGGAAGGACGGCACGAGCCTGCATGGACGCAACCGCATACGCCGATGGCCCAGCAGGCGCAGCAGCATGGTGCCCCGCAGGAACAGGCTCGCCAGCCGGAGGCACGTCCTGGGCCGCAGCAACAGGTTCAGCGCCAGCCAGAAGCGCAGCCGCCGCGCGCACCTGAAGTGCACGCCCAGCCGCAAGCGCCCCAGCCGCAACAGATGCAGCAGGCGCAGCAGCAACCGCGTCAGGAATATCGTCCGCAGCCGCAACAGGTACAGCAGCCGCGTCCTGAACCGCAACCGCAGCAAGTGCAGCAGCCACGTCCGGAGCCGCGCCCGCAACCGCAGCAGGTACAGCAGCCGCGCCCTGAGCCGCGCCCGCAACCACAGCAGGTACAGCAGCCGCGCCCTCAACCGCAACCACAGCCGGTACAGCAGCCGCGCCCTCAACCGCAACCGCAACAGGTGCAGCAGCCGCGCCCTCAACCGCAACCGCAACAGGTGCAGCAGCCGCGCCCTGAACCGCGTCCGCAGCAGGCGCAGCAGCCGCGCCCCCAGCCGCAACCGCAGCACGCCGACCAGCATTCGAGCGGCGGCAATCGTGACGAGCATCACAAAGGCTAAAGGTTACGCGCGCAGCTAGATGCGCTGACAACCCGATAGCCGGAAAGCGGCAAGAAAAAACCCCCGCGATTCGCATCGCGGGGGTTTTTCTTTGAGCGGGCAGCGAGCAGACGCTCAGAGCGCGTTCAGACCGCCATCGGCGCCGTGAGCGGCTCGTGATGCCGGTAGCCGACCAGCGAGAAGTCCGACGGCTCGATCTTCTCGAGCCATTCCGGCTCATACACACCGGTTTTCGCGTAGTCCGGCACACGGTCCGAGATCGCGAAAGCCGGGCTTTCATACGGCTCGCGCGTGAGCTGTTGCTGCAGCATGTCGAGCTGATTCTCGTAGATGTGCGCGTCGCCGATGAAGTAGGTGAACCAGCGCGGCGTATAACCCGTCAGCCGGCCAACCAGATGCAACAACGCCGCGCCTTCGGTCAGATTGAACGGCGTGCCGAGGCCGACATCGTTGCTGCGAATGTACAAACACAGCGAAATTTCGCGCCGCGCAACATTCGGCAAGAACTGATAAAGCAGGTGGCAAGCCGGCAGCGCGATCTGGTCCAGCACGGCGGGGTTCCAGGCATGAAACAAAATTCGCCGGTCGGCCGGGTTCTGCATGATCGTGTCGAGACACTGCCGCAACTGGTCGATCGCCTTGTACAGCAGCACCTTGGGGCTGCCGTCTTCCTCGAATTCCGTCACCACCTGGAAGCCGCGCGCCGTGGCGTCGGCCAATTGCGCGCTCGCGCCTGCGTCCAGCACCTTGTAGGCCGGCCACTGGCGCCACTGCACGCCATACACGTCGCCGAGATCATCCGGGCCCTGGCGATACGGATTGGCGAGCCATTGCGGATTCTGGTTGGCGTTCGCGTCCCACACCTTACAGCCGAGGTCGCGAAAATCCGCGGCGCTGCGCGAGGCGCGCAGAAAGCCGACCAGCTCGCCCACCGCCGATTTGAACGCCAGTTTTTTCGTGGTGACGGCGGGAAAGCCCTGCTGGAGGTCGAAGCGCAACATGGCGCCCGGCATGCTGATGGTGCGGATGCCGGTGCGGTTCTCCTGCCACGTGCCGGTGTCGAGAATCGTGCGGACGAGGTCGAGGTATTGTTTCATGCGGGTTCCTTCGACGAAGCGCGCCCTTGGGTCAGGTGCATGCGCCACGGAGATTGAGCGGAAAACCCGATTTTAACAAGCGCAGCCGGACGGCGCCCGGTCAAGGTGCGTCGCCGAGAAAATATCGGTGGCTAAGTGGGCAACTAAGTGGGCGACCAAGCCCGTCAGAGATGCGGTACCGAGGCCGGCAATTCGCCGTGCGGTGTGACCAGCGGTTCGCCTTCCATATGGCGCATGCCGTGCGAGCACAGCAGGCGATACAGCGTCACGCGCGAAATGCCGAGTTCCTGCGCGGCGTCGCCGAGACGACCGCGATGACGCAGCAGCGCGAGTTCGATGGCCTGGCGTTCGGCCGCTTCGCGCGCTTGCGCGAGCGAGACGGGCACGATCTCCACATACTCGGCCAACTCGAGATCGCGGGCCGTGATCGCGCGCCCTTCCGACATCACGATGGCGCGCCGCACGCGATTGATCAACTCGCGCACGTTACCCGGCCAGCCGTAGTTATGCAGCGCCGCGATGGCGTCGGGCGCGAAACCGCGCAGACGGCGGCTTGCATCTTTCTTGAAACGTTCCAGCATGTGCCGCGCAAGCAGTTCGATATCCTTACCACGTGCACGCAACGGTGGTTCGTCGATTTGCAGCACGCACAAACGGTGATAAAGGTCAGAGCGGAACCGCCCTTCGATCATCGCGGCCGTCATATCTACGTGGGTCGCCGAGATGATACGCACATCGACGTCGATTGAACCGTGGCCGCCGAGCCGCTCGACCTTGCGTTCCTGCAGGAAGCGCAGCAGGCTCGCCTGGCTTTCGAGCGGCAGATCGCCAATTTCGTCGAGAAACAGTGTGCCGCCGTTGGCCGCTTCCACGCGGCCGATCTTGCGCTGATTGGCGCCGGTGAACGCGCCGCGCTCATAGCCGAATAGTTCGGATTGCAACAGATGCGGTGGAATCGCACCGCAGTTGATCGGCACAAAAGGCGCATTGCGGCGCGCCGAGCGTTCGTGGATCGCGACCGCAGTCAACTCCTTGCCTGTGCCCGATTCGCCCGAGATAAACACCGGCGCGTCGGTCATCGCCACCTTGCGGATCGAGCGGAACAGCGCGAGCATCGCGTCGCACGAGCCGACCATTTCGCCTTCCGCGCCTTGCGAGCCATCGTTCGATGCCGGCTCGCCGAGCGAGATCATGCCGTATGCATGGCCGACCGAATCGACGATCCTGTCGCCCGAGTAAGGCACCGTTACATAGTCGAAACAATAGTCCCGCACGAGCCGGCGCAAGGCCGCGTCCTGCAATTGTCCGGGGGTGGTCGCCGCAACCCAGCCGACGTTCGGCATGGTAAGGCAGGACTCGAAGGCGGCAATCTCGTGTGGCTGAAAATCGCTAGACAGATCGAGCAGGCCGCCCGCCGCCATTCCGGCGCGAACAGCACGGCGCACATCGCGCGCCGACCCAACGACTTCGACATGCCAGCCGCGCTGATGGAAGCGAGTATTCAGTTCCGCGCTCGGATCGCGTGAAACGTAAATCAGTTGCCGCGTTGCGGGTTCCATTATTCAGATCCTCTCGTCAACGAACGTTAAGGATGACGCACGCACCTGAACTTCAGTTCAGACACGCTGACTCGTTCGGGATTCGCGATATAGCAAAAACCGAACGGCCATTCCATTCCGTGCGGACAGCTGATCCCCAAGAAAGCGGCGTGTGTGTTTGAGACGGCCCGTTAGCGGGCTTTTTTAAATCTGAAGCTGTTTTCGAGAGCTTACTATACACGCGCCGCTTGGAAAACAATTATGCGAATTTAATCGGAGACTCCTTGTCCAGCAAGGCCAAGCGGCCGATGAATAGTTATTCAGCTTATGAATAAAAGCATTGTGGAAGCGCTTTTCCTGGCGTTCACCCCAAGGTACTTCATACCTTCGGATTTAACGAATTACAGGTATTTTCTGCCTGCCGTTTCAGCGCTGAAACGTTTTTGTCCGATTTCTTCCCTGTTACTCCGCGGTATGCGGGTCACATCCAGACGCACCAATGGATTGCGACTCATGGCACATGTTTCGCTAAATGCTGTGCACCAAGGAGACACATCATGCGACTCGCTTTCCGCATCGACCTGAGCAGCATTGCACCTTGCGCCGCATTATGCGCCGCCGCGGTGACCTTGACCGTGCTGTCCGCTGGCGTCAATGCACAGGAATCCGCGCAACCTCAATCCGCCACGATGGCCGAAACCGCCGATGCCGGTTCCGCCACCCTCGCGAGCACGACGCTCGCAGCGGTGGCCTCGCCGAACCCGACGGCCACGGATGTCACGAATACGGCGAGCGTCGCCGCGGTGGACAACACCGTGGCCGCCACGAACGACAGCGCCGCGCCCCGCAGCGATCTGGCCGGCAACGCGCTGAGCATTCCCGCCGACGCCGCGTCTGTGACCGATCTCGTGCTGGACGATCAGGCGCTGTCCCACCAACGCGGCGGCTTCGGCGGCATGTTGATGGTTTCCGCGACGCCACAACTGATGCGCGGCTTTAACAACGGTGGCAACGGCGTGACGCTGTGGGACGAAATCGCCCCGCCGTCGCAGTTGCCGGTTCCCGTCGACGTCGCCCGCTCCGCACAAGGCAACATCACGAGCTACCAGAGAAATTAGCGCAACGACCCGCTCGCTGCCGAAGACCGCACCGACCGATCGTCTGCCCGCAAGGAACTGACATGAATGCTTCAACCCAGAAGCCGGGCAGCCGCCACCGCTGCGCAGCCTTGCTGTCCGCGCTGCTCGGCGTGCTCGCTGCCGGCGCCGTGACGAGTGCCACCGCGCAGCAGTTGAGCCAGCCGGGCAACCTCGTCATCGAGCGCGACATCACGCCACGCGATGCGTTCGTGCCGGTGCCGAAGAGCCAGGACCCGATCGCAGTCCAGGTTCAAACCTTCCCGAGGGCGACCTTCGATCGCGCGATCGGCACGATGGCGAGCGACCTCGACCTGAACGGCGCGCACGGCACCGCCGGCATCTCCGGCAACGGCTATATGCCTGCGCTAGTCGGCGCCAACGGTATTACACACATGCTGGCGGGCAACGGCAACAACGTTCCGGTCGGCGCGGGCGCCAGCTTCGGCGGCGCAGGTGGAATCGGCAGCTCGATTGCCCAGTCGGTCAACGGTGCACTCGCCCCCCTGGGCGCCGCTCTAGGAGCCATGAAATGACAACCTCACGCGCGCCGGCCAAGCGCCTTCCGTCACGCAAACAGTCGCGCTGGCCCCTGCTTGCCTGGGCATTGCTTGGCTGCGCGAGCTTCGCGGTCCATGCCCAAACGGTGCCGGCCCAGATCGACGCGCAGTCGCTGATCGGCAACGGCGCGGTCATCGGCGCCACCGGGGTTATCGCCATCAACGAGGCATCAGGCCTCGATAACGTACAAGCGAACCAGGGCGTGCTCACCAACGGCAAAGTCCCTCTCAACCTGATCGGAAGCTCGCAGAGCGCGTCCACGAACGCCAGGACGACGGCCGCCAGAAGCACGATCGGTAGTAATGCATTTTCAAACACCTCTGGCCTTATCGAAGTGAATCAGTCGGCGGGTGTAGGGAATCTTCAGCGGAACAGCGCCGTTATCGGAACTGGGCCGATTGAAGGGGAGATCGTAGCGGATGGGGTGCTATCCGCTACGACCGCCAAAGGCGGTGGCCTGGGAAGGTCCGGCGAAAACCACGACGCACGCGAGGTATCCATCGGTGCGGACGCGCTCAAAAACGTCAGTGGGATCGTCCAGATCAACCAGACAGCCGGCTCAGGTAACGTCAGTTCAAATAGTTTTGTGCTCCGTCCCCCGGCGGGCACCTTTTTCTAACGAGCCACACTCTTTATCGGAGCGTCATCATGAAGCGCACAATCATTGCAGCGGCTGTTCTGTCGACGATGGCAGCAAGTTCGGCTTATGCAGAAGGATGCACGGCCGGCTGCGACCCGGCCGAGCTTTTTACGGCAACGAACGTCTACACCGAAATCGGCGAATTCGGCTTCATTACGCTGCACGGCAAGGTTAACGTGTCGAGCAGTTCCGGCGCCACGGTCAACAACACGCAAAGCGTGAACATCGGCGGCGTCGACATGAAAACGCCTCCGCAGAGCTATGTCTCCGGCAACGTGACCACAACCGTCAACACGACGGATAGCTGGAATCATGCGAGCGGCAGTGGCAGCGGCTGGGGTGTGAGCCAGTCGTATAGCGACCACGCCTGGGCCTATAACAAGACCAACACGCAAACCAGCACGGCCTCGTCGAGCTCCTCGTTTAGCCAAGGCAGCGGCTCCGCTGCGGGTATCGCGTCGTCGTATAAGGGCTACGACTACGTGAACACACATGCCTCCGCGAACGGCTTCATCGCAGCAGGCTTTATCGCTGGTCTCGGCGGCGGCCCCGGCGTCATCTTCGGCGGCGTCGCAGCGGGCTTCGCCGCCGCCCTGAACACGCACGCCTCGGACAACTACGGCGGCGGCTTCGCTGGCCAGGCAGCCGGCTACAGCGTGGAGTGGGGCAGCACCGCAGCAGCCAGCGCGAGCACGGCGACGGAAAGCAGCAGCGGCCATGGCGAAAGGGTCAGCGCCAGCTACTCGTCAAACAGCCACGCCTACGGATGGACCCATAACTACGACGACAGCAAGGGCTCCGTCACGGTCACGGGCAGTGTGACCCAGCACATCAACACCGAAACGCCGACGACGATGTCCGCCGGCATCGGCGATCACGCGCTGGATACCGCGAGCGGCAACATTGGCGTCAACATCGCCACCGGCGTAGACAACGCCCAGTCCAACGACGCCGCCCTGTCGAACATGGATGTCGGCCCTGTGTTCGGCACTGCACAGATCTACTCGACTCAATCGTCGAGCGGCAAGGCGAAAGTGGGAGACTTCAACTTCGTTGCTTCCGTCGGCGCAGGCGCGCTGGCAAATGCGACGGGCAATATCGGGGTGAACGTGGCCTCGGGCGCGGGCAACGTGCAAAACAACAGCCTGGCAGCATCGGCTACGACAGACAGCAGCAGCAGCGGGATGGGCTGGGAGCATAACAAGGGCGGCAAGCAAGGTGGCGAAGTCATCGCAAGCGACCAGAACTGCCAGACCGCGGAAGCAGGTGTCAAAGGCCAGTTCACCGGCTCGTCGATGCTTGGTGCGGGTGCTCTCGCCAATGCTACCGGCAACATCGGTGTGAACATCGCGTCGGGTGTAGGCAACCTGCAACACAACGGCCTTGCAGTCGCCAGCGTGTCGCATCAGTAAGTAGAGCTGCATCGCAGGAAGACGCCGGTCAGCCTTCGTACTGACCGGCTGTCTCCCCAGGGGGGAATAGACCATGTTCGGGGTGAGCAGGGTAACGCCTGGCTTTTTTCTGGCACTCTTCGCTGGACTCGTGCTGTCGCAAACGGGTCACGCGCAGAGTGCCCTTTCCATGAACGCAGCAGCGGGCGTGCCGTTCGACGTGAACGTGCGCTCGATCCGCGAGATCCGCTACAACCACATCGTTTCGCAGCGTTACGACTATAGCTGCGGCTCGGCCGCTCTGGCCACGTTGCTGAAGTACGGCTACGGGATCGATATTCCCGAACCCGAAATGATCCAACGCATGATGGTGTTTTCGACACCAGAGGTGGTGGTCAAGAACGGCTTCTCGATGCTTGACATGAAGAAGTTCGTCGAAACGATCGGCCTGCGTGGCCGCGGTTTCCGCGTCACCCCTGAAGCGCTCTATCACCTGCAGATTCCTGTGCTCGTGCTGATGAACAGCGACGGCTACGAGCACTTCGTGATCGTCAAGCACGCGGAAGACAGCCGTGTCTTCATTGCCGACCCGGCGCTCGGCAACCGCATCGTCATGGAAGACGACTTCGTCAAGAAATGGAACGGCCTCGTGTTCGCGGTCGTCGGCAAGCCATTTATGGAGGATTCTCCGCTCTTGCAAGGCAACGAGTCGCTCGCGCTAAAGCTGCGCGAACGTGCGCTGGAAAACGGTACGGCAGCGACTCCCTTTGTTGAATACGGTTTGATCAAGGCAGAGTTGTTCTGACTCATCATGGACCGAAACTTACTCACCATAGGCTGTGCGTTGTGTTTCACAACGTGCGGCCTCGCATCAGTCGCACACGCTGCCGAGCAGACATCTACGGTGTTTGAAGACGTCGGCGCCCTCAAGCTGCAACCTGTCGACGACGCCATCCTTGCCAACCAGACCGGCAAAGGCATTGCTGGGGACATCATTTCGGGCGCCGTTATCATCCTGCTGTCGCAATGGCAGTTGCCGAACGGCGCCACCGCTGTCGCCTCGGGCTCGCTCGCGATCGGTACAAACACGTCCAACCAGCCGAACGTCAAGTTCAATTCAGCGGCCTCGGTGACCGGCCCGAACGTGCGCGAGGGCAGCGGCGCCAACCGCAACGCCAGCGCGACCGGCGGGCAGAACGTCAACGTCAACGGCGTCTCGCAGATTACCCAGGTGGCAGGCAACGGCAACCTCGGGACGAACCAGGCGCTGATCGATTTCGACGCCTCGCCAGGCAGCCTCGCGGGCGGGTCCTATAACAACGCAACGTCGGCCGCAGCAAGCAATGCGAACGGCTCGGTGAAAGCCTCCGTCAGTCTCGCCAACGGCGGCATTTCGATTTCGTTGCAGACGCCGGGCGGTATCGCCACCCAAACCATCGCGCCGTCCAGCGCGCAACAGGCCGGCATGATTGCCCAACTCTTGCAGATCGCAGGCAATAACCAGCAAGTCGCCAACCAGTTGCAACTGCATTTGCAGACGCAGCAGATGTCGGCCCCGATGCTGCGCCAGATTGGCGTACTACAAGCCCTGCAAAACACCGTAAGGAGATAACACGGGCCGCCGCCCGACCAGGTAGGAGACCGATGTACCAAACGACCGCGTGATGCACAAGGAGACATGCGACGCGCAGTCAGAATACCGGGGGAACAAAAATGATCAGATTCTCAAAGAATGGGGCGCCGCGAATGGCGTTAGCGGCCATTCCAGCCGCCGTCATGCTGTTTGCGCTATCGCAGGGGGCCGGCGCACAGGCGCTCGCCGATCAATCGATCGAAGAACGGCTGAACACGCTCATGCGTGTCGTCAGCGAGCAGCAAAAGCAGATCATCTCACTCGAACGGCAGGTCACGAACCTCGAAATGTCGCAGCGCGGCCGCGGCGCACCGGGTTACGGTGAGCCGGCCGGCAATGGCGCGGTCGCCGAGCAACCCGGCGCAGACGGCCTGCCTGTGCCGCTGCCGCCGCTTGCCCAGGTGAATCCGGGCACCCCCGCGCCGGGGGGCGCCACGGGTACCGCGACAGGCGTGCCGGTCACTCCGCCGGTGCCGGAAGGCAGCAGTGGCGGCGGCCTGCCGGCAGCGACCGACGGCAGCGGTGCGATCGGCCAGACGCAGAAGGCCGCGCAACCGGTGCGCACCCAATCGGAAGACGCGGTGGTGCAGAGCCAACAGCACACGCCTCTGTTCGAGCACAAGCTGACCCTCGACTGGGGTATCAACGATACCTACTACGATCGCCGCCAGTTGCAACTGTCCGGCTTCCTCGCGCTCGATGCGATTTTCCTCGGCAACATCAACCTCGGCGAGACCAAGTCGCACCAGGTGATGGCCGACCTCGACACGCGCTACGGTCTGACCGACCGCATCAGCGTCGACGTCGACGTGCCCTATATCTACCGGCATAGCAACTTCATCGTCGGCGGAGCCGGCGGTGCGGCAAATTCGGTCTCGGACGCCTCGGCAAATTCGAGCGATATTGGCGACGTCAACTTCGGGATCTACTACCAGTTCCTGAAAGAAACCAACAATCTGCCGGACCTGGTCGGCAGCCTGCGCATCAAGGCGCCGACCGGTTCGTCGCCGTTCGGCATCAAGCTGGCGCAGGTCGATGCCAACAACACCAACCTCGTCGCCCCCACGAAGCTGCCCACCGGCACTGGCTTCTGGAACATCACGGCGGGCCTGTCGGTGTTGAAGACCTACGATCCGGTCGTGCTGTTCGGCAGCGTTTCGTACACCTACAACATTGCCCGCTCGTTCTCGGACATCTCGTCGGTGATCGGCCAGACCGAACCGGCGACGGTCAAGATCGGCGACGTCGTGCAGTTCGGCGGCGGCGTGGCGCTGGCGTTCTCGGACAAGGACTCAGCGAGCATTTCGTACACCATGGCGCTGGAACCCGAGTCGCAGACCAAGGCGCCAGGCGGAACCTATTCGAAAGTGCCGGGCAGCGAGACCACCGCTGCCGCACTGACCTTCGGCTTGAATCACGTAGTGAACAAGCACTTGACGATCAACGGTTCGGTATCGGTCGGCCTCACGCCCGACACGCCGAACTTCGTGATCGGCTTGCGCTTTCCCTACACTTTTTGACGTGCCAACGATACGAGGTTGATCGTGCGCGAATCACCCCATCTGAGCAGCGTTACACCGCCCTCCGGCGCTCATCTGTCGATCGCCCGAGCGTCGGACGTTTCTGCGACACGAGCAGCGGAAGTCCTCGTGGGGCGGCCGTCGGAAGTCTCTTTGGCGCGACCTCAGGAGGCCGCTGTGGGGTGCTTGCACGCGCCCTCCGCCGCCGAGAATGGGAGCGGTCTGCTGCACGCGCGGACCGATCGGGCGCTGCTGTACGTCGCACGCTCGCCGGACGAGGCGCTCGCCGCCCATCTGAAGAGCCGCGGCTGGCACGTGATGGTAGCCCGCTCGGCGCATGAGGTCTCGCGCCTGCTCAAGCCCGACGTGATATGCGCCGGCATCGTCGACCTGGCCAGCTTTGCGCCGCGCGACCTTGGCGGGTTCGAAACGAGCCTGCGTCAACAGCAGATCGGCTGGATTGCGCTCGCCACTGCGGAACGCCTCACCGACGTCAACGTGCGGCGCCTGATCCGCCACTACTGCTTCGACTACGTCAAGACACCGGTGGCCAACGCCACGATCGACTACCTCGCCAGTCACGCATTCGGCATGGTGACGTTGTGCGATGCCGATGAGATCCCGCCTGCCGCGCCCGCCGCCGACGACGAAGAAGAGATGGTCGGGACCTGCGAAGCGATGCAGCAACTCTTCCGCACGATTCGCAAAGTCGCCAACACCGACGCCAGCGTGTTCATCTCGGGTGAATCCGGCACCGGCAAGGAACTCACGGCGCTAGCGATCCACGAACGCTCGCCGCGCCGCAAGGCGCCTTTCATCCCCATCAATTGCGGCGCGATTCCACACCATCTGTTGCAATCCGAACTATTCGGTTACGAACGCGGTGCGTTCACCGGCGCGAACCAGCGCAAGATCGGCCGGGTCGAGGCCGCGGACGGCGGCACCCTGCTGCTCGACGAAATCGGCGACCTGCCGATGGAAAGCCAGGCAAGCCTGCTGCGCTTTTTGCAGGAAGGCAAGATCGACCGGCTCGGCGGCCGCGAATCGATCCCGGTGGATGTGCGAATCATCTCGGCGACCCACGTGGATCTCGAGATCGCGATGCGTGACGGACGGTTCCGCGCCGACCTGTTCCACCGCCTGTGCGTGCTGCGTGTCGACGAGCCGCCGCTGCGCGCCCGCGGCAAGGACATCGAGATTCTTGCGCATCACATCATGCACAAGTTCAAGACCGACAGCGCGCGCAAGATCCGTGGCTTTACGCCGTCGGCGATCGAGGCAATGTACAACTACGGCTGGCCCGGCAATGTCCGCGAACTGATCAACCGGGTGCGCCGCGCGATCGTGATGGCGGAAAACAAGCTGATTTCCGCCGAGGACCTCGACCTCGCGCAGTTCACCGAGCAGGAGACCATGAGTCTCTCGCAGGCGCGCGAAGCCGCCGAGAAACGCGCGATCGAAGCTGCGCTGTTGCGGCATCGTCATCGGCTGAACGAGGCGGCGATCGATCTGAATATTTCGCGCGTCACGCTGTACCGGCTGATGGGTCACCACGGCTTGCGGGAGCTGAGCGCCGTTGACGAGAAGGCGTCGTTTGAACCGAGCGCCGCCGACGAGGCTGCCCATGAATGATGGGGCGCCTCGCGCGGCACCGTGTTGCACCTCAGGTAGAATCATCCTGGTTACGTTCCCCTTTCCATTCGATGACGACGCTCACCCTGATCGTCGCTCGCGCCAATAACGGCGTGATCGGCCGCGACAACCAGTTGCCCTGGCGACTTCCCGAAGACCTCGCGTTCTTCAAGCGCACCACGATGGGCGCGCCCATCATCATGGGCCGCAAGACGCATGAATCGATCGGCCGGCCGTTGCCGGGACGCCGCAACATTGTCGTGACACGGGATGCCGCACGGCGCTTTCAGGGCTGCGACGCGGCCACCACGCTCGAAGACGCGCTGAAGCTCGCCGCGCAGGATCAGGCGCCGGAGGCGTTTCTGATCGGCGGCGCGCAGTTGTATGCGGAAGGTTTGCGTCAGGCGGACAAGCTGATCATCACCGAGATCTCCGCCGACTTCGAAGGCGACGCCACGTTCCCCGAGCTCGATGAAGGCGAGTGGGAAGAAGTCGCGCATGAAACGCATCGCGCGGACGCGCCGAATGACTTCGATTACGCGTTTGTGACGTATAAGCGTAAGGGCACTTGAGGGTGTTGCAGCGCGCCTGAATGACGGTCTGCGCTTCGCGCATTCGTCATTCACCGTCACTCAACACGCACGCATAAAAAAACGCCACGCGGTTGCTCGCGTGGCGTTTCTGTTTGCAGCGCCGTTGTGCAGCCCTGCTGCGCAGCCGGTCGGCGCCTGATCGAACCGCTTACTGCCCGGCGATCGTCATCCGTTCGATCAGCACCGAGCCCGTTTCCTTGGTGCCGCGCGTGATCGTATCCGCGCCGATCGCGACGATATGGCGGAACATCTCCTGCAAGGTGCTCGCCACCGTGATTTCCTCGACCGGATACTGGATCTTGCCGTTCTCGACCCAGAAGCCCGACGCGCCGCGCGAATAGTCGCCCGTCACGTAGTTCACGCCCTGCCCCATCAGTTCGGTCAGCAACAGGCCCGTGCCGAGCTTCTTCAGCATTTCTTCGAAGTCGTCTCCCGGGCGCGTCTTCGAGCTGCGCAGCGACAGATTGTGCGAACCGCCGGCGTTGCCGGTTGTCTGCATGCCGAGCTTGCGCGCCGAGTAGGTGGACAGGAAGTAGCCTTCCACCACGCCGTCCTTCACCACCGAACGCTGTTTCGTACGCACGCCCTCTTCGTCGAACGGTGCGCTGCCCATCGCACGCGCGACGTGCGGATCTTCGACCACCTGGACGTGCGGCGCGAACACCGGCTTGCCGAGGCTATCGACGAGGAACGAGGTCTTACGGTACAGCGCGCCGCCGCTCGTGGCCTGGACGAACGCGCCGAGAATGCCGGCGGCGAGCGGCGCTTCGAACAGCACCGGCACCTTGCGCGTGTCGAGCCCGCGCGCGCCGATGCGCGACAGCGCCCGTTGCGCGGCGTAGCGGCCCACCGCTTCCGGATCGGCGAGGTCGGCCGCGCTGCGGGTCGACGTGTACCAGTCGTCGCGCTGCATGTTGCGCGCGCTGCCGGCGATCGGCGCGCAGGCGATGTAGTGGCGCGAGTACGGATAGCCCGCAAGGAAGCCGCGCGAAGTGGCCAGCACGAATTGCGAATGCTGCGCCGAGACGCTCGCGCCTTCCGAGTTCTTGATCTGCGGATCGGTGGCGAACGCGGCGTCTTCCGAGCGGCGGGCAATTTCCACCGCTTCGTCGGCCGTCAGATTCCACGGGTGATACAGATCGAGATCGCGCGGCGCGGTTTCGAGCAGGTCTGCTTCGGCAAGACCCGCGCAGTCGTCTTCCGCGGTGAAGCGGGCGATGTTGTACGCCGCCGCGACCGTGTCCTTCAAAGCTTGCGACGAAAAATCCGAGGTGCTCGCGTTGCCGCGCTTGTTACCGATGAACACCGTCACGCCGACCATCTTGTCGCGGTTGTGTTCGATCGTCTCGACTTCGCCGCGCCGCACGGAGACGGACAGGCCGTCGCCTTCGGAGATCTCGGTCGCCGCGTCGGTGCCGCCGAGCGACTTCGCGTGACGAAGGATGTCCGAGGCGATTTCCTTCAGTTCATCCTGGGTGTGCGGAAAAAAGCGCTGCTTGACGTCCATGTCTGCTGCCATTGTCGTTGCCGTCCTGTTCGGGGCCGAGCGGCCCTGTGTGTTCGCCCATGCCACGCCCATGCGTGCGCATTTGCAAGTGCATTTGCGTGCGCGTTTGCGTAGTCACGCATCCCGCGATCATAGCAAGGGTTGCGAAGCCGTACCTGGCATTCGCCGCGTCCGCCGGAGCCGGCGAGCGCACTTGTGCACAGCAGCACGGCGGGCCCGGCGTGCGCGGCACGCTACAATATCGGTATGACACGCAAAACCCGCATTCAACCCATCGAATCCGCCGAGCCGGAAGTCGACGAGAACGGCTACGACCGTCCCAGCAAGTCCCAGCTCAAGCGCGAAATGCACGAGCTGCAGGAACTGGGCTCGGCGCTGATCGCCCTGCCGAAAGACGCGCTCAAGCGCATGCCGATGCCCGAAAAGCTCGACGACGCCGTGCGCGAAGCGCGCCGTATCACCGATCACGAAGGCAAGCGCCGCCAGGTGCAGTACGTCGGGCGCGTAATGCGCTCGCTGCTGGACGAGGAAACCGCCGCCCTGCGCACCGCGCTCGACACCTATAACGGCGTCAACAAGGCGGAAACGGCCAAGCTGCACTGGATCGAGCGCACCCGCGAGAAACTGCTCGCCGACGACGCCGCGCTGACCGAATTCATCCGCCAGCACCCGAACGCCGACCCGCAGCAGGGCCGCACGCTGATCCGCAACGCCCGCAAGGAAGCGCAGCAAAGCAAGCCGCCGCGCTACTTCCGCGAGCTGTTCCAGTGGATCAAGAACGCCGACGGCCCGCCTGCCGAGACTGATTCCGAAGCGGAAGACGCGCTGGAATACGACGATGACGACCGCGACGAATAAGCCGGCGCGTAATCTGGTCCGTAATCATCCGGACGAAATCGTGATCGGCCTCGTGTCGATCAGCGATCGCGCGTCGACAGGCGTCTACGAGGACAAAGGCATACCGGCGCTGCAGGAATGGCTCGGCGCCACCCTGATCTCGCCGTTCCAGGTGGTCAGCCGCCTGATTCAGGACGATGCGCCCACCATTTCCGCCACGCTGATCGAACTGGTCGATGAAGTGGGTTGCGATCTGGTGCTGACCACCGGCGGCACCGGCCCATCGCGCCGTGACGTGACGCCGGAAGCGACTTTGGCGGTGGCGACGAAGGAAATGCCGGGTTTCGGCGAGCAGATGCGGCAAATCAGCCTGAATTTCGTGCCGACCGCGATTCTGTCGCGCCAGGTGGCGGTGATCCGCGAAACTGCGGATCACGCGGCGCTGATCATCAACCTGCCAGGGCAGCCGAAGTCGATCAAGGAAACGCTGGAAGGTTTGCGTGACGCAGACGCTGGCCGCGCCGTGAAGGTGCCGGGGATTTTCGCCGCGGTGCCTTACTGCATTGACCTGATCGGCGGCCCGTATGTGGAAACGAACGCCGACGTGGTGAAAGCGTTCCGGCCGAAGAACGCGGTGCGCACGCCCCGGCAGGGTTGAAGCTGAAACGACGGCTGATGGATTATTCCGCGGCCGGCGTTTCCGGCACCTGCGAGGCCGCCGGAATCAGGAAGTGCTCGCGGTAGTACTTCAGTTCGTCGATCGATTCATGGATGTCGGCCAGCGCCGTATGCATGGCGCGTTTCTGGAAACCCTTGTAGATCGCCGGCTGCCAGCGGCGGCACAGTTCCTTCAGCGTGCTGACGTCGAGATTGCGGTAGTGGAAGAAGCGCTCCAGATCCGGCATCCAGCGCGCCATGAAGCGGCGGTCCTGGCAGATCGAGTTGCCGCACATCGGCGATTTGCCGGGCGGTACATAAGCGCTAAGAAAGTCGCGAATCTGTTCCGTGGCGTCCGCTTCGCTCACCGTCGACGCCTTCACGCGGTCGATCAGCCCCGAGCGGCCATGCGTGTTCTGATTCCACTGATCCATTTTGGCGAGCGTTTCGTCGCTCTGATGAATCGCCAGCACCGGCCCTTCGACCAGGCGGTCGAGCGTCGAATTCGTCACGACCACCGCGATTTCGATGATGCGGTCGGTGTCCGGCTCGAGCCCGGTCATTTCCATGTCCAGCCAGACGAGATTCATGTCGCTGCGCACGAGCGGCGGCTGTTCGGTGGAGTCGAGGATGTCAGTCATGAAGGCAACCCTGATGGCCGGGCAGACGGCTTCTCCGGAAGCGCGCTTGCCGCAGCGATTGTTCGTATGAGATTGGTTTGAGCCGGCTTGGGCCTGCATGGGCCGGGTTTGAGCCGGGTTTGATCTTATCCCCCCGCCGCCGGGCGGGAAGAAACATATAATTCTCGCATAGATACCACGGAATCCCCGGATGCCTACCCTGTACTTCACTGTTCTGTTCGTCGTCGCCGTCGTGGCGATGGTCGGCACCAAGCTGTGGCTCGCGTCGCGGCAGATCCGCTTCGTCGCCGGCCATCGCGAGCAGGTGCCGAGCCAGTTTGCCGGTACCATCGCGCTCACCGCGCACCAGCGCGCCGCCGACTACACCGTCGAACGCACGCGCCTCACCATGATCGAGATCGTCGTCGGCGCGGCCGTGCTGATCGGGCTGACGCTGCTGGGCGGCGTGCAGGCGCTCGATCTCGCGATCTCCGACTGGCTGGGCCGCGGCTACGCCGGCCAGATCGCGTTGGTCGCGGCGGTGATCGCGATTACCAGCGTGATCGATCTGCCGTTCGAGTACTACCGGCAATTCGTGGTCGAGCAACGCTTCGGCTTCAACCGCATGAGCAAGGGTATTTTCTTTCTCGACCGTCTCAAGGGCGTCCTGCTCGGCGCTGCGTTCGGCCTGCCGCTGCTGTTCGTCGTGCTGTGGCTGATGAACCAGGCGGGCAGCCTGTGGTGGCTGTGGACGTGGATCGTGTGGGTCGCGTTCCAGTTGCTCGTGCTGGTGCTGTACCCGTCGTTTATCGCGCCGCTCTTCAACAAGTTCGAGCCGCTCAAGGACGAAGCGCTGAAAAGCCGCATCGAAGCCCTGATGCAGCGCTGCGGTTTCGCCGCCAAGGGTCTGTTCGTGATGGACGGCAGCCGCCGTTCGGCGCACGGCAATGCGTATTTCACCGGCTTCGGCGCGGCCAAGCGGATCGTGTTCTTCGACACGCTGCTCGCGCGCCTGTCGGGCAACGAGATCGAAGCGGTGCTCGCGCACGAACTCGGCCACTTCAAGCGCCGTCACGTGATCAAGCGGATGGTCGTCATGTTCGCGATCAGCCTCGTGATGCTCGCCCTGCTCGGCTGGCTGACGCAATGCGTGTGGTTCTATGAAGGACTGGGCGTGCGGCCGTCGCTGATCGGCGGCAATAGCGGCCTCGCGCTGGTGCTGTTCTTCCTCGCGCTGCCGGTGTTCCTGTTCTTCGTCACGCCGCTCGGCAGCCTCAGCTCGCGCAAGCACGAGTTCGAGGCCGATGCCTTCGCCGCGACGCAAACCGATGCGCAAGACCTCGTCAACGCGCTCGTCAAGCTGTACGAGGACAACGCGTCGACCCTGACGCCCGATCCGCTCTACACCGCGTTCTATTACTCGCATCCGCCGGCGTCGCAGCGGATCGACCGCCTGCTGCGGCACGCATGAGCGGCCGCTCCCCGAAAGCGCCGCGCGCGCCGTCCAGCACGCGCGTAGGCGGTCTGGTGATTGCCGCTCATGGGCGGCACTACCTGGTCGCGCCGGAAGACGGCAGTCCGATGCTTCAATGCTTCCCGCGCGGCAAGCGCAGCGAAGTGGCGGTCGGCGATCGCGTGATTTACGAACCGACTTCGGCGGATCAGGGTGTGATCGTCGAGATCGGCGAGCGGCGCAATCTGCTGTATCGCTCGGATCAGTACAAGTCGAAACTCTTTGCCGCGAATCTCGACCAGTTGCTGATCGTGCTCGCAACCGAGCCGCATTTCAGCGAAGACCTGCTCGGCCGCGCGCTGGTCGCCGCTGAGGCAAACGAGTTGAAGCCGTTGATCGTGCTGAACAAGATCGACGTGACCGGCGCGCTGGAGGGTGCGCGCAAGCGGCTCGAGCCGTACCGCGCGCTCGGCTACACCGTGGTCGAAGTGTCGATCAGGACACAGCCTGATGCCGCGCGCCCCGCTTTGCTCGAGCATCTGCAAGGTCATTCGACGCTGCTGCTCGGCCAGTCGGGCATGGGCAAATCGACGTTGGTGAATCTGCTGATCCCGGATGCCGAAGTCGCGACGCGCGAGATCTCGACCGCGTTGAACAGCGGCCGGCACACCACCACCTTCACGCGGCTCTACCCTTTGCCTGGTGCCGAGGGCGGTGCGTTGATCGATTCGCCGGGCTTCCAGGAATTCGGCCTGCATCATCTAACCGAAGGCCGGCTCGAACGCGCGTTTCCCGAGTTCCGGCCGTTGCTGCCGAACTGCCGCTTCTACAACTGCCATCATTTGCAGGAGCCGGGCTGCGCGATTCTCGAAGCGGTCGCCGATGGCGGGATCCGGCGCGAACGGCATGCCCTGTATGCGCAACTGGTGCACGAGGCCAGCCAGATCGTGCGCTAACGCGCGCCGCTGTCAAACCATGGATTCACGATGAAATTGATGCGCGCGCCGAATCTGATCATCGGACAGCATTGGGTCAATGTGCTGGAGACGGCGGGTATCGCTTGCGAGTTGCATAACCGTTATCTGAACGGCGCGCTCGGCGATATTCCGGCGGATCAATGCGCGCCGGAGCTGTGGCTTGTGGATGAACGCGACGAAGTGATGGCGCGGCGGTTGATCGATGCGGCTTCGCATGGCCCAGCCGCGGGGTCGCCTTCGTGGCGATGCCGTCAGTGCGGGGAGACGCTCGAGGCGCAGTTCACGGTGTGCTGGCAGTGCGGGACGGCGCGTGATCCGCTGGATGGGTGAAGCGGTTGGGGCGCATCAGGCAAGCCACACCGCGATCGTCAGCATCAGCAGCAAAATCATCCACAGCACCACCGCACGCCACACCAGACCCACCGCCGATTGCAGCGTGCGCGGCGTACAGTCGTCGCCGACTGACATCGGGCCGCCGTCGCCGGTGGTCAGCGCATCGAGGCTCGAGGGTTCGGCAAGCGGCCCGCTCAATCGCGCGCCCAACGCGCCGCTACCCGCGGCCAGCAACACGCCGTCGTTCGCATCCGGCCACTGACGCGCGTGGTTGCGCCATGCATAAATCGCGTCTTCGAAATTGCCGACAATAGCAAAGCCCAGCGACGTGAGCCGCGCCGGCACCCAGTCGATCACGAAGAAAGCACGTTGCGCGAAGCTCGAAAACGCCGCGGTGCGATCGTCGGCCGGCCGTGCCCATGCACGCGCCAGATACTCGGCGATGCGATACAGCACCGCGCCCGCCGGCCCGACCGGAATCAAAAACCAGAAGAACACGCCGAACACATGCCGATGCGAGGCGACCACCGCGTGAATCAACGTATGACGCACGATCTCGCTGACGGGCATGTCGACGGTGTCGAGCCCGGTCCATTCATTCAGGATTTCACGCGCGCGCGGGACGTCGTCGTTGTTCAACGCGAGGTGGATATCCGTGAAGTAATGGCTGAACTGCCGGAAACCGAGCGTGAAGTACAGCACCGCGACGTTCCACAGGAACGCCAGCGCGAAGTGAATGTGATACAGCACGTAGTAGATGAGCGCGACGGCCAGCGTCCAGGGCACCACCACCACCAGCCACGCGAGCAGACCATGCTTGGGCTTGCCGGCATCGAATCCGTGCGCTGCCGACTCCGCATGGTATTGAAGCAATGCCGCCACCGGATTGTTCAGCGACAGCGCGCGGACCTGTTCAATAATCAGAGCCAGCAATACGGAGAAAAAAGTCATGCGATGCGCCGTGCTTTTCGAGTTTTTACGATTGTTTTATAACGATAGCACAGGGTCGGATGCCACTGAGCACGGACGTTGACAAACACCCAACAAGTGCACAACCCGCGGCGATTCAAGCCGCGAGAAAGCGATAAAAGTTGCGCAGCATCGCCGCCGTCGCGCCCCAGATGAAATAGTGGCCGCCCACCTGCTCCTCGCGATCTGCAGCTTCCGCCGACGCGGCCCGCGGATAGGGCATGGCGAAAAAGCGACGCTGGCCACCTTCGTAACGAAACACGCGCTCTTCGTGATGCGCGGGATTCATCAGAAAAGCGAGCGGCACTTCGAAGACTTCGGCCACCTCGAACGCATCCGCTTTCAACGTGAAGGGAGGATGCACCAGACCGATTACGGGCGTCACACGAAAACCGGTGCCCGTCAGATAGTCGGGCAACGCACCGAGAATTTCAACGCGCGACGGATCGAGACCGACCTCTTCCTGCGCCTCGCGCAACGCCGTGGCGGTTGCATCCGCGTCGAACGGTTCGTGACGGCCGCCGGGAAAACTCACCTGGCCGGCGTGGTCGTTCAGATGGTCGGCACGTTGAGTCAGGAGCACGGTGAGGCCGTTGTCGCGTACGACCAGCGGCACCAGCACGGCGGCAACGCGCGGATCGACGTGCTGATCGCGCCACGGTGCCTCGATAATCGGCTCAGGCGTCCAACTCAGACGCTGCTCGAAGCGCGCACGCAGACCGTCGGGCGTCAGGCGCCCGGCAACCACCGGTGGCAGATCGGCACCCGTCGCTTCGACAGGTAGAGTTTCAGGCTCAAAGGCGGGGCGGATCAACGGGTCTCTCGGAATGAGCGGATAGGGGACATTCCGCTATTTTGACCTGGCAAACAAAAAAGCACCCGCGAGGGGTGCTTTTTCTTACAGCTTTTACGCTTCCGGAGCAGCGCGGTCTTTCTTTGCGACCAGCTTTTCCTTGATTCGAGCCGACTTGCCCGAACGGTCGCGCAGGTAGTACAGCTTCGCACGACGCACATCGCCACGACGCTTCACGACGATGCTTGCCAGCAGCGGCGAGTACGTCTGGAACGTACGCTCGACGCCTTCGCCCGACGAAATCTTGCGGACGATGAACGACGAATTCAGACCACGGTTACGCTTGGCGATCACGACGCCTTCGTAAGCCTGAACACGCTTACGCGTACCTTCAACCACGTTCACGCTGACGATCACCGTATCGCCGGGGGCGAATTCGGGGATGGTCTTCTCGCCGAGGGCGCGGCCGATTTCTTCCTGCTCGAGTATTGCAATCAGATTCATCACTGACTCCTATGTCCATCTTGTCGGCGTTCGTACCTGCCTCACAGAAAACTGCTCGGCTACGGCCCCGATAGAGGATGGGTTCACATCTGGCGCCGTACACGCATGTGCGGCACCGCCTATGTCCGCTCGAAAGCCCAAGGCTTTACGCCTTCGACACTTCCTTCGCGAGACTCGTAAGCCATGCCTCGTCGGCACGGCTCAACATCCTGTTCTTTCTGGCCTTCACGATCAGATCGGGCCGTTTGTTCAACGTGTTGCGCAAGGCTTCACGCCGACGCCACGCTTCGATTTCCGCATGATGGCCGCCAAGCAGCACATCAGGCACACGCACGCCGTCGTATTCCTCCGGACGCGTGTAATGCGGACAATCCAGCAGCACGTCGACGAAACTATCCTGCACCGCCGATTGCGAGTCGTTCAGCACGCCGGGCAACTGCCGCACCACGGCATCCATCAACGCCATGGCCGGCAATTCGCCGCCGGACAGCACGAAGTCGCCGAGGCTGACCTCTTCGTCGACGACACGGTCGAGCAAACGCTGATCGATCGCTTCATAGCGCCCGCACAACAGGATCAGACCGGGCTCGGCCGCGAACTGCATGACACGATCGTGATTCAGCGTGGCGCCTTGCGGCGACATCATCACGACGCGCGACGCGCCGATGCCCTGCTCCGCCTGCGCCGCCTTCGCTGCGCCGATCGCGTCTTCCAGCGGCTTGGCCAGCATGACCATGCCGGGGCCGCCGCCGTAGGGGCGATCGTCGATTGTGCGGTAATTGTCCGTAGTGAAATCGCGTGGATTCCACGTGCGCAACCCGTAGCGCTCCTGCTTCGCCGCACGGCTGGTGATACCCCAGTCGGTCAGCGCACGAAACATGTCAGGAAAGAGCGTCACGACATCGAACTGCATCGCTCTCTCCAGTCAGCGAGTTATTTAGTAATCGGTTTCCCAGTCGACGATGATCTGCTTCGCCGCCTGATCCACCGTTTTGACAAAGACGCCGACGAACGGGATCAAACGCTCGCCGGTGACCGGCTTACCGCTTTTGTCGGTATCCGGATATTCGATGCGCAACACCGAGTGCGCACCGTTGTCGATCATGTCTGCAACCTTGCCGAGGTGGACCCCGGCAACGTTCACCACATCCAGGCCGAGCAGGTCGACCCAGTAGAATTCATCGGCCCCGAGGGCCGGAAATTCGCTGCGGCTGATATAAACGCGCGTGCCGCGCAGTGCCAGTGCCACATCGCGGTCAGCTACGCCGCCCAGATGGGCAACGATACTGTCGCTATGCGTTTTTGCCTGTAATGACGGCGCCGACTTGCGCTCGTGGCCTTTCAGCAACCACCAGCGCTTCGCGCTTAGCAATGCGTCTCCGCCGTGCCCGGCATCCGCATGCGCGGCTACCTTGACCCAGCCTTTGAGGCCGTAAGCGTCGACGATTGCACCGACCTCGACCGCATCGGCCGGCCAGCTTTCCACCGTTTCCGCCCGCATTTCTGCTGCGCTGGAAGCGGCGTTTGCAACTTTGGCTTTCGCCTGCCCTTCGGCCGCTTCGACCGGCTTGCGAACGAATGCACCGAACGGCGCCTGACCAGACGTCTTCGCGCGCGGGGCTGCCGCTTTTGCCTTTACGCGACCTGAATTGCCGGAATCACGTTCAGACATAAGAGAACCTCGCTGCCAACTTCGACGTCTGCTTCAGCAAAACTCGCGCATCGGACTGCTCACGCAAGCTGCGCGAGCCGCCGGCCGAACCGACGACGATACGCATGCTAGCTACCATTAAGCAGCCGGCTGCGCCTTTTGCGCTTCTTTCACGAGACGCTGAACGGTCGGCGACAGTTGTGCGCCAACACCTTGCCAGTACGTCAGGCGGTCTTGAGCGATACGCAGCGACTCACCCTTCGTAGCGACCGGGTTGTAGAAGCCAACGCGTTCGATGAAGCGGCCGTCACGACGGTTACGCGAATCGGTTGCGACGATGTTGTAGAACGGGCGCTTCTTGGAGCCGCCACGAGCCAAGCGGATGATGACCATACTAGAATCCTTGAAAACCGGGGTTCGGAACGACTGAAACACGCGATTATAGCGGGAAACCGACGCCATAACAAACACTTACCGGGATAAACTGCACGACGGGGTTGTGCCGTCCATACAGGCACAGGCCTCGAATCGCGCCGAGACGCCCGAATTACCTGACGGAGCGCCCGTGAAACGCCTGCCGCCATCTGCGTTTTTTCTCGCTTCATTCGCCGTCTTTCGGCGAGTTGCCCGCTTTTCGCTGATTACAGGCCTTTCGCGTGCCGCCCGCGTTCAGGCCCTGCGAGCAGGCGCTGCCTTGTTGCTCGCCGCCATGGCCCTGCCGGTGCTGGCCGCGCTACCGGTCGAGCGCATCAAACTGCCGCCCGGCTTCCACATCGAGGTCCTCTCGGACGCCGTACCGAGCGCGCGGGCCATGGCGCTCTCACCGAAGGGCGTTCTTTATATAGGCAGCCTTGACGGCCACGTCTACGCGCTCGAATTGCAGAGTGGACGCGTCACGGCTCGCCACGTGGTCGCCTCCGGCCTGGAAACGCCGGCGGGCGTGGCGTGGCGGGATGGCACGCTGTACGTCTCCGCAGTGTCGAAAATTCTACGCTTTGACGCGATCGACGCCCATCTGAATGACCCGCCCAAGCCGGTCGTGGTCACCGACACACTACCGACAGAGACCCATCATGGCTGGAAATTCATCGCTTTCGGCCCGGATGGCAAGCTGTACGTGCCGCAAGGCGCGCCCTGCAACGTCTGCCTGAAAGACCGCGACCGCTTTGGGATGATCGGCCGCATGGACCCGGACGGCAGCCATTATGAAGTCGTGGCGCGCGGCATTCGCAACTCCGTCGGCTTCGCGTGGCATCCGGTGACGCATGAGTTGTGGTTCACCGACAACGGCCGCGACCTGATGGGCGACGACGTACCGGACGACAAACTCAACCGCGCGCCGCGTGCAGGCATGGATTTCGGCTTTCCGTACTGCCATGGCGGCGACACGCCCGACCCCGAATTCGGCAAGGACCATCCATGCAGCGCCTTCACACCGCCGGTTGTCAAACTCGGCGCGCACGTCGCCTCGCTCGGAATGCGCTTTTACAGTGGCTCGATGTTCCCGGCCGCGTATCGCGACAATATTTTTATCGCCGAACACGGCTCGTGGAATCGCAGCAAGAAGGTCGGCTACCGCGTCGTGCGGGTGATTACCAACCCGGACGGCAGCAACGCGCACCAGGAGGTCTTTGCCGAAGGCTGGCTCCAGCCGGGCGAAGCGGTATGGGGCCGCCCCGCCGACGTGCAGCCGATGCCCGACGGCTCACTCCTGATCAGCGACGACTACGCCGGCGCGGTCTATCGCGTGACCTATTCCGCGCCTCAGCCTTAGCCGTAAGCGCGCTGCGGGCGTAGAATGCGCGTCAGCCCACGCCCACCGACGCCCCGCTCCTTTTCGACAGCCTGTCACTCTGCCCTCGCCTACATGTCCACCCTTGCTTCGACTTCCTCGTATTTCAGATCCAAGACGATTACCGCCGCGCTGGCCTTCTTCTTCGGCAGCCTCGGCGCCCACCGCCTCTATCTGTACGGCATGCGCGACATCTACGGCTGGGCGCACTTGCTCGGCACGTTGATCGGGATTCCGGGCGCCATGCTGGTGGTGGCGAGCGAACGGGCCTCGATGCTCGGCTGGGTGCTCGCGTTTTTCGGCGCCGTTTCGCTGCTCTCAGCCTTTCTGGCCGCGATCGTCTATGGCCTGCGCCCGGATGAAAAATGGGACGCGCAGTTCAACGCGCAAACCCAGCGCAAAAGCCGCTCTGGCTGGACCGTCATTTTCATCGTGATCTTTTCGCTGCTGATCGGCGCGTTCCTGCTGATGACGGGCCTCGCGATCTCGTTCCAGACTTACTTCGAAGGTCAGGTCCAGGCCGCCAAGGCGCTGTCGCAATAACTCACTGCGCGCCGCGCTAAAAAAGCCTCAACTGTGGATTGTCGGGCGGCGGCGGTTCAGTGCGCACCGGCTCAACCCGGCGAAAATGCGACATATCGAGAATGCCGCGATCGCGCCGGTTTAGCCCGAGCCGGCGTACAGCATTGTGGAAGCGCTGCTTCAACAGGTCCGCCCACAAGCCTTCTCCCTTCATTCGAGTGGCGAAGTTCGAGTCGTAGTCCTTCCCGCCCCGCATATCGCGCACGCGGCTCATTACCCGGTCAGCCCGATCGGGGAAATGCGCCGTGAGCCAATCCTTGAATAGCGGCGCAACTTCCCACGGCAAACGCAGCACGATGTAGCTCGCATTGCTTGCACCTGCCTCTGCACACGCTTCCAGCACGCGCTCCATGTCCGGCTCGGTGACGAACGGAATCACCGGCGCGATGCTGACGCCAACTGGAATGCCCGCCTCGCTCAACGTACGGATCGTGCGCAACCGACGCGACGGCGTGGCCGCACGCGGCTCCAGCGTACGCGCGATATCGGCGTCCAGCGTGGTGATGGTGATCGCCGCCATGAACTGCCCGCGCGCCGCCATAGGCGCGAGCAGATCGATATCCCGCTCGATCAGCGACGATTTGGTGATCGCTGCGAACGGATGGCCGCGCTCGCTGAGCACTTCGACCACGCGTCGCGTGAGGCACAAATCGCGCTCGACGGGTTGCCAGGCGTCGGTGTTGACGCCAAGCGCGATCGGCTCCGGGACATAGGACTTCTTCGACAACTCGCGCTCGAGTAATTCAGGCGCATTGATCTTCGCGTAGATACGGCTTTCGAAGTCGAGTCCCGGCGACAGCCCTAGATAACTATGTGTGGGCCGCGCGAAGCAGTAGATGCAGCCATGTTCGCAGCCCCGATACGGGTTCAGCGACACGCTGAACGGAATATCCGGCGAAGCGTTGCGCGTGAGAATGGTCTTGGCCCGCTCTTCGAAAACCTGCGTGCGTAAGACCTTGGGCTCGCCGTCTTCCTCAGGCGACGAAAGCCAGCCGTCGTCCACCACTTCACGCTGATCGACTTCGTAACGGCCTTGCAGGTTCGTCACCGCGCCGCGCCCCTTGCGAGGCGTGGGCGGAGCAATAGGAAATTCGTTGGCGGAGTGGGTGTCGGAATCGGTCACGGCTGGAGCACGCAAAATGCAAAACGGCGCAAAACACCTGTATAAATATACAGTGTTTACGCCGTTTGTCGAGTCCAGCTACGCAACTCCCGCGCGAGCTAATCGCCAACCGCAATCGTCAGCGTTTCCTTGATCTCTTCCATCACCACGTAGCTCTTCGACTGCACCGCGCCGGGCAGTTGCAGCAGGATGTCGCCCAGCAGTTTGCGGTAGTCGGCCATTTCGCCGATGCGCGCCTTGATCAGATAGTCGAAGTCGCCCGAGACGAGGTGGCACTCCAGCACCTCGGGGATCTTCTGCACCTCGCGGCGGAACTGGTCGAACATGTTGCCGCTTTTGTGATCGAGCGTGATCTCGACGAACACCAGCAGCGCCGCGCCCAGTTCAGCCGGGTTCACCCGTGCGTGATAGCCGGTGATCACGCCGTCGCGCTCCATCCGCTTGACGCGCTCGATGCACGGCGTAACGGACAGCCCGACCTGTTCGGCGAGGTCTTTCATCGCCATCCGGCCGTCCTGCTGCAGGAGCCGCAGGATCTTGTGATCGAGTTTGTCGAGAGCCCGGATCGGTTGGCGCTGTGTACGCATGGTGTTTTTGCTGAAAATCTTGAAAATACAATAACAAAACCTACCTGACTGTTAATAGTATAGCGGTTATCACTGGGCGATCCGCGTTACACCTCGTTAATCGAACGAATTCAAACGAATCGACAAGCGCACCGCCCTCAGACCTCTTATTGAACATCCTGGAGCAGCTATGCGAGTCGTCGTTTTGGGCAGTGGTGTTGTCGGAGTGACGAGTGCTTATTACCTCGCGCGCGCCGGTCATGAAGTGACCGTCATCGATCGCGAGGCCGGCCCAGCGCTCGAAACCAGCTTTGCCAATGCCGGCCAGATCTCGCCTGGCTACGCGTCGCCGTGGGCCGCGCCGGGCGTGCCGCTGAAGGCCGTCAAGTGGATGTTCCAGAAACATGCGCCGCTGGCGATCCGCCTCGACGGCACGCAATTCCAGTTGCAATGGATGTGGCAGATGCTGCAGAACTGCACGTCGGCGCGTTATGCGGTGAACAAGGGCCGTATGGTCCGCCTCGCCGAATACAGCCGCGATTGTTTGCAGGCGCTGCGCGCCGAAACCGGCATCCAGTACGAAGGCCGCACCGGCGGCACGCTGCAGGTGTTCCGCACGCAACAGCAGTTCGACGGCGCCGCGAAAGACATCGCCGTGCTGCGGGACGCCAACGTGCCGTATGAACTGCTGTCGCCGGCCGAACTCGCGCAAGCCGAACCGGCGCTCGCCGCGGTCTCGCACAAGCTGACGGGCGGCCTGCGCCTGCCGGGCGACGAAACCGGCGACTGCCAGATGTTCACCACGCGCCTCGCCGCGATGGCAGAGCAACTGGGCGTCAAATTCCGCTACAACACGCCGATCGACTCCCTCGCCATGGCGGGCGACCGCATCGCAGGCGTGCAGTGCGGCGACGAACTGGTGCGCGCGGATTCGTTTGTCGTAGCGCTCGGTTCGTACTCGACCAAATTCCTGTCCGGTCTCGTGAAGATTCCGGTCTACCCGCTCAAGGGTTATTCGATCACCGCGCCGATCGTCAACGAAGCATCCGCGCCGATTTCGACCGTGCTCGACGAAACGTACAAGATCGCGATCACACGCTTTGACGACCGGATTCGCGTCGGCGGCATGGCGGAGATCGTCGGCTTCGACAAGTCGCTGCGCCAGGCGCGCCGCGAAACGTTGGAACTGTGCGTGAACGATCTGTTCCCGGGCGGCGGCGATACGTCGAAGGCTACGTTCTGGACCGGCCTGCGTCCGATGACGCCGGACGGCACGCCGATCGTCGGCCGCACCCCCGTACCGAACCTGTTCCTGAACACGGGCCACGGCACGCTGGGCTGGACGATGTCGTGCGGCTCGGGTCAACTGCTGGCCGATGTGATGTCGAGCAAGCAGCCGGCTATCAAGGCGGATGATCTGTCGGTGCATCGCTATCTCGGCGAGATGGGCGGTGCGCATCGTCCGGCTTATGCCTAAGGTTTAATGTTTTAACGCTTCGCGAGCGGTTATGCCGGTTTGTCATCGTAGACGGACCGGCCTGACAAAGAAAAACGGCGCCTCGAAAAGGGCGCCGTTTTTCTTTTTACACACGAGTTTTTGCTACATCGCTCAATAGAAGCAGCGCAACATCAGAACTGATCTTCCGACAACGCCAGCACACTCTCCCCACCCTTCGCGCTGACGATCGAAGCTTCCAACGCCGAAGCCAGCGGCAGCACATGCTCAGCATAGAACTGCGCGGTGGCGATCTTCGCGCCATAGAACGACGGATCTTCAGCGCGCTTTTCAGCCGCCACGAGCAACGCACGCGCCATCTGCCAGCCGCCCAGGACAACGCCCGCCAGCTTCAGATACGGCACGCTGCCGGCGAACACCGCGTTCGGATCGCTCTTCGTGTTAGTGACTACAAAATCGACCGCAGCGCTCAGCGAACGATGCCCTTGGCCCAGATACTTTTTCATCGATTCGAACGCAGCGCCTTGTTGCGCGCCGAGTGCTTCGATCGTTTCAGCCACGCCGGCCAGCAGCGCCTTCGCCACCTTGCCGCCGTCGCGCACGGTCTTGCGGCCGATCAGATCGTTGGCCTGGATCGCGGTCGTCCCTTCGTAGATCGGCAGAATGCGCGCGTCGCGGTAGTACTGCGCGGCGCCGGTTTCTTCGATGAAGCCCATGCCGCCATGCACCTGCACGCCGAGGCTCGTCACGTCGATCGACAGCTCCGTGCTCCAGCCCTTCACGATCGGCACGAGGTATTCGTAGATCGCCTGATGCTCGGCGCTCTTCGCTTCGTCGGGATGACGATGCGCGATATCGCAGTGAGCTGCGGCGACATAGGCCAACGCGCGCGACGCTTCAGTGAGACCACGCATCGTCGCGAGCATGCGGCGCACGTCCGGGTGCTGAATGATCGCCACCGATTGTTTCGCGGAGCCATCCACCGGGCGGCTTTGCACGCGATCCTTCGCATACGCCACAGCCTTCTGATACGCGCGATCCGACACGGCAACACCTTGCATGCCCACCGCGAAACGCGCCGCGTTCATCATGATGAACATGTACTCGAGGCCGCAATTTTCTTCGCCGATCAGATGACCGATCGCGCCGCCGTGATCGCCGAATTGCAGCACTGCGGTCGGGCTCGCCTTGATGCCGAGCTTGTGCTCGATCGACACGCAATGCACGTCGTTACGCTCACCGAGCGAGCCGTCTTCGTTGATGAGAAACTTCGGCACGATGAAAAGCGAAATACCCTTCACGCCTTCCGGTGCATCAGGCGTGCGCGCCAGCACGAGATGGGCGATGTTCTTCGCCATGTCGTGCTCGCCCCACGTGATGAAAATCTTCGTGCCGAACAGCTTGAACGAACCATCGCCCTGCGGCTCGGCGCGCGTGCGCACCAGCGCGAGATCGGAGCCGGCTTGCGGCTCGGTCAGGTTCATCGTGCCGGTCCACTCGCCGGAAATCAGCTTGGGCACGTAGGTTTGCTTCTGCTCTTCGCTGCCCGCCGTGAGCAGCGCCTCGATGGCGCCATCCGTGAGCAGCGGACACAGCGCGAACGACAGGTTCGACGCGTTCAGCATCTCGATACAGGCGGTGGCGATCAGCTTGGGCAGACCCTGGCCTTCGTAGTCGACCGGATGTTGTACGCCTTGCCAGCCGCCTTCGCCGAACTGGCGGAATGCGTCCTTGAAACCGGGCGTGGCGGTGACCACGCCGTCTTTCCAGCTACTCGGATTGCGATCACCTTCGACGTTCAGCGGCGCCAGCACTTCGCCGCATAGTTTCGCCGATTCTTCGAGCACGGCCTGAGCCGTGTCGAGGTTTGCATCTTCGAAGCCCGGCAGCGTCGCGATATCTTCGAGACCGGCCAGTTCTTTCATCACGAACAGCATGTCCTTGATGGGCGCCGTATAGCTCATTTCAGTTCTCCTCCTGCCTGTCGATAAAAAAAGGGCGCCGGACTTGATAGGTCCTGCGCCCTCTCGTGTGCTGCCAGACGCCTTTTAACCGGCGCTGAGGCGCTTAGCCGAGCTCGCTAACGAGTTCCGGTACGAGCGTAAACAGGTCACCCACCAGACCATAATCAGCGACGCTGAAAATCGGCGCTTCCGCGTCCTTGTTGATCGCCACGATGACCTTCGAGTCCTTCATGCCGGCCAGATGCTGGATCGCGCCCGAGATGCCGACAGCGATGTAAAGTTGCGGCGCGACGATCTTGCCGGTCTGGCCGACCTGATAGTCGTTGGGCACGAAGCCTGCGTCGACGGCTGCGCGCGAGGCGCCCAGCGCTGCGTTCAGCTTGTCGGCCAGCGGCTCCAGAACCTTCGTGTAGTTCTCGCCGTTGCCCAGGCCCCGGCCACCCGAGACAATGATCTTCGCCGACGTCAGTTCCGGACGATCCAGCTTCGTCACCTCACGGCTCACGAACTGCGAGAGACCCGTGTCGGCTGCCGCTTCGATCTTCTCGACCGTTGCGCTGCCGCCTTCTGCTGCCACCGGGTCGAAACCGGTCGTGCGAACCGTGATGACCTTGATCGGGTCTTGAGATTGAACCGTGGCGATAGCGTTGCCTGCGTAGATCGGGCGCTCGAACGTGTCGGCGCTGTCCACTGCGGTGATGTCGCTGATCTGCGCGACGTCGAGCTTCGCGGCGATGCGCGGCGCGATGTTCTTGCCGTAGGCGGTCGCCGGCGTCAGGATGTGCGTGTAGTCCTTCGCGATGTTCATCACGGTTGCCTGGACGTTTTCCGCCAGGCCCGCTTCGAGTTGCGCCGCGTCGGCCAGCAGGACCTTCGAAACACCAGCAATCTTCGCTGCCGCATCCGCCGCGGCTTGTGCGTTGTGCCCTGCGACCAGCACGTGGATATCGCCACCAATCTTTTGCGCGGCTGCAATCGTGTTCAGCGTCGCGGCCTTGATCGACGCGTTGTCGTGTTCTGCAATAACCAGATTCGTCATTTCGTCCGTCTCCTTACAGCACCTTGGCTTCGGTCTTCAGCTTCTCGACCAGCGTCTTCACATCCGGCACCATCACACCGGCAGAGCGCTTCGGCGGCTCGACGACTTTCAGCGTCTTCAGGCGCGGCGTCACATCAACACCGAGGTCTTCCGGCTTGATGACTTCCAGCGGCTTCTTCTTGGCCTTCATGATGTTCGGCAGCGTCACATAGCGCGGCTCGTTCAGGCGCAGATCGGTCGTGATCACAGCGGGCAGCGTCAGCGACAGCGTTTCAGCACCACCATCCACTTCGCGCGACACCGTAGCCTTACCGTCAGCGACGACAACCTTCGAGGCGAAGGTAGCTTGCGGCAGGTTCGCCAGTGCAGCCAGCATCTGGCCGGTCTGGTTCGAATCGTCGTCGATGGCCTGCTTGCCGAGAATAACCAGCCCAGGCTGTTCCTTGTCAACCAGCGCCTTGAGCAGCTTGGCGACCGCCAGCGGCTGCAGTTCTTCGCCCGACTCGATCAGGATTGCGCGGTCCGCGCCGATTGCCAGCGCCGTGCGCAGCGTTTCCTGCGCTTGCGTGACGCCTGCCGACACGGCGATCACTTCGGTCGCCACGCCCGCTTCGCGCAGACGAACGGCTTCTTCAACCGCGATTTCGTCGAACGGATTCATCGACATTTTCACGTTCGCGATGTCGACGCCCGTGCCGTCCGATTTCACCCGGACTTTCACGTTGTAATCGACCACTCTCTTGACTGGCACCAGGATTTTCATGCACACGCTCCAAAGTTACGAATACGTCAACCCAACGGACATTATAGCGACTGCCCTCATGGCAGCCTTGTCGCGGGCGCTCTAGCAGAAGGATATCGCTCCTCAGCGGCGTGACGGCAATAACGAACGATCGTTCTATTTTAGTCTCAAAAAAACCCGGGAGGCAACCCCGGGTTAAGACCTACGACTCTAATTTTGCATTGCCATCGTGTTTTGATACGCGAAACGGTCGAGAAACCGGCTATCAGATTACCAGGCGGTGATCACCGCCCCACCAAACTTGCTTTCAACAAACTGCTTCACTTCCGGCGAATGATACGCCGCGACCAGCTTCGCAACCCACGGCTTGCTCTTGTCAGCTTCGCGGATTGCGATGATGTTCACGTACGGACCCTTCGGGTCTTCGATCGCGATGGCGTCCTGCTTGGGCTTCAAACCCGCTTCCATCGCAAAGTTCGTATTGATCGCGGCGGCGTCCACGTCGTTCAGCGAGCGCGGGATCTGCGCTGCGTCGAGTTCGACGATCTTCAGCTTCTTCGGGTTGTCGACGACATCGAGCGGCGTCGCCTTGAGACCCGCGTCCGCGCGCAGCTTCAGCAGACCTTGCTTCTGCAGCAACAGGAGTGCCCGGCCGCCATTGGTCGGATCGTTCGGCACGGCGATCTTCGCGCCCGGCTGCAATTCAGCCAGCGTCTTCACCTTCTTCGAATAGATGCCCATCGGGTACGTGACCGTATCGGCAACACGAATCAGCTTGTAGCCGCGGTCCTTCACCTGGGCCTGCAAGTACGGGTCATGCTGGTAGCTGTTTGCGTCCAGGTCGCCACCGGCGAGCGCCGCGTTCGGCTGCACGTAGTCGGAGAACTCGACGATCTTGATGTTCAAACCATTCTTCGCCGCGACCGTCTTCACGACTTCCATGATCTGCGCGTGCGGGCCGCCGGTGACGCCGACCTTGATCGTGTCTTCAGCGTGAGCCGTGGTGGCGGCAGCGAACAGCGACGCGGCGCCGAGTGTGGCGGCCAGCTTGAGAATGAAACGACGTAGCATGATGGACCTTTTCCGAATCTATCGATTCTGTTGTTTACTTATGGCTCAAACGACGCACGAGCCAATCCCCGAACGACTGCACCAGTTGCACGAAGACGATCAGGATCACCACGACCGTCACCATCACTTCCGGCAAGAAACGCTGATACCCGTAACGAATGCCCAGATCGCCGAGCCCGCCGCCGCCGATCGCACCAGCCATCGCCGAGTAGCCGACCAGCGAGACAAACGTGATCGTCAAACCGGCGACCACACCCGGCAGTGACTCCGGCAACAGCACCTTGAAAACGATCTGGCTGGTGGTCGCGCCCATCGCCTGCGCCGCTTCGATCAGACCGCGATCGACTTCACGCAGCGCGGTTTCGACCAGACGCGCAATGAACGGCGCCGCGGCGATCGTCAGCGGCACCACGGCCGCAGCCGTACCGATCGACGAACCCACCACGAGGCGCGTGAACGGAATCACGGCGACCAGCAAGATGATGAACGGCGTGGAACGCACGGCATTGACGATCACGCCCATTACGCGATTCACGGCGATGTTCTGCAACACGCCCTGACGGTCCGTCAGATACAGCAGCACGCCCAGCGGCAAACCGACCGCCGCACCGACCAGTCCGGAGATGCCCACCATCACGAGCGTTTCCCAGAACGACTGGACGAACATATCGAACATTTCACTCAACATACGACAGCTCCTCTACCACCACACCCTGTTCGCGCAGATAGGTCAGCGCCTGTGCGACCTTCGCCGGTTCGCCTCCCGCGAGCACCGCGAGCGAGCCGAACGCCTGCCCCTGGATCTCGTCGATCTGGCCGTGCAGGATGTTGAAGTCGAGTTCGTAGCGGCGAATCGTTTCGGACAGGATCGGCTGATCGACACCCGAGCCGGTGAACGCCAACCGCAGCAAGTGGCCGCTGCCGGTCTTCAGGCGTTCGGCCACGCGTGCCTTCATCGCGGGCGGCAGTTCCTGCGCGATCACGTCGCCGATCAGCGCGCGCGTCACTTCATGATGCGGTTGCAGGAACACGTCGATGACCTTGCCCTCTTCGACCACACGGCCGGCATCCAGCACCGCGACGCGGTCGCAGACCTGCTTGATCACGTCCATCTGGTGCGTGATCAGCACAATCGTCAGGTTCAGTTCGCGATTGATGCGCTTGAGCAGATCGAGGATCGAGCGCGTGGTTTCGGGATCGAGCGCCGACGTCGCTTCGTCGGAGAGCAACACCTTCGGCTTGCTCGCCAACGCACGCGCGATGCCCACACGCTGCTTCTGCCCGCCGCTGATCTGCGCCGGATAACGATCCTTCTGCGCCGACAGGCCGACCAGCTCGAGCAGCGGCAGCACGTTCGCCTCGATCTCATCGCGCTTCATGCCGGCGAGTTCGAGCGGCAACGCCACGTTCTCGTACACCGTGCGCGACGACAGCAGGTTGAAGTGCTGGAAAATCATGCCGATTTCGCGACGCGCCTCGCGCAACTGCGCGGCGGGCAGCGTCGTCAGATCACGGCCGCTGACGACGATGTTGCCTTCGCTCGGCCGCGTCAGCAGGTTGATGGTGCGCACGAGCGTACTCTTGCCGGCACCGCTGCGGCCGATGATGCCGAACACCTCACCCGCCGGAATCGACAGATTGACGTTATGCAGCGCTTCGACCCAGCCCCGGGGTCCGGCGAACCGCTGAGAGATATTGCGTATTTCGATCATGGAAAAACGAAACGGCGGAGTTTGCCAACGAGCGTTATGCGCTCCCGACAAGCGGCCGCCGTTGCTTTTATTGGGATTTGAGGCCGCAATTCTACCGCAGCGTCGTCATTCCCTTTAATAATCAATTTCGATCTTTTCATAACCACAGAGCATTAGAGGCGTGCCCGGCGCGAGATGCTCGCGCGTGCGCACCTGCTGCGACTATGATCGGGCGAATCGAAATCAGGCCCCATCCAGGATAAACGGCAGCTATGGAAACAACCCGATCCGGCAACGTGCGTCCCGCAGCGGCCGCGCCAAAAGGCGGCGCCGCGCTGCGCTCCACGGTCACGACGAGCGACGGCATCGAACTGCCGTTGTATCGCTGGCCCGCCACGACACCGCTGCGCGGCACGGTCGCGCTGGTGCACGGGCTCGCGGAGCACGCCGGGCGTTACGCAGCACTGGCGGATCGGCTGAACTCGGCCGGCATCGAACTCGTCACTATCGATTTGCGCGGACATGGGCATGCGCCGGGCAAACGCGTGTGGGTCGACCGGTTTGACGACTATCTGCTCGACGCACAGGCCTTGCTCGATGAAGCGGCAACCAGTTGTGCACCGCTGTTCCTGATGGGCCACAGCATGGGCGGCGCAGTTGCTGCGCTTTACGCGATCGAGCGACTCGAGGCAAGCGGGCGTCGGCTAAGCGGTCTGATCCTGTCGAGCCCCGCGCTCGCGCCCGGCCGCGATGTGCCGCGCTGGATGCTCAAGGTAAGCCAGGTGATCAGCCGCATCTGGCCGACCTTCCCGGCGATGAAAATCGACGCTGCTTTGCTGTCGCGCCTTCAGCCCGTGGTGAACGCCAATCGCAATGACCCTCTGGTCCATCACGGCGCGATTCCCGCGCGTACAGGTGCGGAGTTGTTACTGGCGATGGCGCGCATCGAACGCGGCCGTGCGGGACTACGCGTGCCGCTGCTGGTGTATCACGGCACTGCCGACAAGCTCACCGAGCCCGAAGGCAGCCGTGATTTCGGCGCGCATGCGGGTTCGCCGGACAAAACGCTCACGATGCACGAAGACAGCTACCACGAGACGATGAACGATCTCGACCGGGATCGGGTGATCGGCGCACTGATCAATTGGATCGAAAAGCGTTTGCCAAAAACCTGAGCGCCGGACGGCGTGTCGACATGGGCAAACGGAGTTCAGTGGGTCGACGCGAGGACGACGCTCCAAGTTTCAGCATTGGCCGGCATTTAGAACGCTCAAGTATCCGGACGAGTGATACGGGGGCGGACTTCGACAAGAACGGCCCAGCCCGGCTAGCGCTTCCAGTCAGGCGCCCGTTTGTCGATGAACGCCTGCACGCCTTCGAGCGCGGAGTCGTCCATCATGTTGCAAGCCATGGTCTGGCCGGCTAACTGGTACGCTGCTTCGATCCCCATTTCGAGCTGGCGATAGAACAGCCCCTTGCCGGCGCTCACCGCTTCGACGGGTTTCGCGCAGATGCTCTTCGCGAGCCGCGCGACCTCTGCATCGAGCGCGTCCGCCGGCGCAATGCGATTCACCAGTCCCTGCTGCTTCGCCTGGAGAGCGTCGATAAAATCGCCGGTGAGCAGCATTTCGAGCGCCGCCTTGCGCGACAAATTGCGCGACAGCGGCACCGAAGGCGTCGCGCAGAAAAGACCCAGATTGACACCCGAGACGGCAAAGCGCGCGGTGTCGGCAGCGACTGCCAGATCACACATCGCGACCAGTTGGCAGCCGGCCGCCGTGGCGATGCCGTGCACACGCGCGATCACCGGTTGCGGCAAGCGCTGGATCGTCAACATCAGTTTCGTGCAGCGCGCGAACAAGGCCTGATAGTAAGCCAGCGACGGCGCCGCGCGCATTTCCTTCAGATCGTGCCCCGCGCAGAACGCGCGACCGGCGCCGGCGATCACCACCACCCGCGCGTTGGAGTCCGCCAGCGCTGTCAGCGTCGATTGCAATTCGTCGAGCAAGGCTTCGGAGAGCGCGTTGAAGGCATCGGGCCGGTTCATCGTCAAACGGACGACACCCGGCACGCCGTAGGCGTCGTGTTCGATTTCGACCAGCGACGCACTGCGCACCTCGGCATTCATGGCTCGCTCCTCGTTGAATTCGTGCATTTCACGACGTTCGCGCAGCTTTTGTCGCGTGACAACTCAGATCCCGGCCAGCGAGCGCACGTGCGCCACCACGCTGCGCCCCAGCGCCGACAGGTTGTACCCGCCCTCGAGACAACTGACGATCCGTCCCTGCGCATAGCGCTTCGCGATCTCGCGCACCTGATCGGTGATCCATGCGTAGTCGTCTTCGACGAGACCCATGTTGCCAAGATCGTCCTCTCGATGCGCATCAAAGCCGGCCGAGATGAAGATCATCTCCGGCTTGAATTCATGCAGGCGCGGCAGCCACATCATGTCGACCGCCTCGCGCACCGCCATGCCTTTCGAGCGTGCCGGCATCGGCACATTGCACATGTTTGGCGCCTGATTGTCAGCGCCGCTGAACGGATAGAACGGGTGCTGGAAGATGCTGCACATCAGCACGCGCGAATCGCCCGAAAAGGCTGCTTCGGTGCCGTTACCGTGATGGACGTCGAAGTCGATGATCGCCACGCGCTGCATGCCATGCACTTCAAGTGCGTGACGCGCGGCGATCGCGACGTTGTTGAAGAAGCAGAAGCCCATTGCACGCGCCGGCTCCGCGTGATGTCCCGGCGGACGCACGCTGCAGAACGCGTTGTCGTAGCGGCCTTCGATCACGGCGTCGGTCGCGGCCACCGCGGCGCCGGCGGCGCGCAACGCGGCCTGCAACGTGTGCGGGTTCATCGACGTGTCGGGATCGATTTCGGCGAGACCCTCCATGGGCGAACGGCTGCGGATGTAATCGACGTGGGCTTGTGTATGCACGCGCAGCAGCGCGGCTTCATCGGCGAGCGGCGGCGACTCGCGCTCGATCAGCGAGTCGATGCGGCTCGCGATCAATTGATCTTCGATTGCCTGCAGGCGCGCCGGGCATTCGGGATGCCATTGCCCCATATCGTGCAGCAAACAATCTGCGTGGGAATAAAAGGCTGTTGCCATGATTCTCGTCTGCGGCGCGGCGCTTTCTCAGCGCGCGCGGCGTGTCTCCGTCCATGGGCGCACACACTGGGCGCGCCAACATTTGCCAAGTTACCACACCATGCGACTGTGACGTGCTGGGCACAGTTTTGCAGAAAGCGTCGGGTATACTGCCCTGTCCGTTTCCCCCTGTCTCTTTCGCACTGCGCCCCTAGCTCACTATGACCGTCAAGCTTGCTCTGTCTGCACGAAACCGGCTACGCACGAAGACCCTAGCCGCCGCACTGTCCGTCGCATCGTGCATGTTCATGGCAACCAGTCCGGCGATGGCCCAAAGCGCCGCGAAGAAGCCGCCGGTGCTGCTCGCGCAAAGCCAACCGCAACCGGCAGTGCCGCAAGGGCAAACCTTCGAAGAAGAGATCATTCCGCAGCGCTACGCGAATAACCCGAATGTCGACGCGTTCATCAGCGACATGTCCGCGCGCTATGACTTCGACGAAGCCGCATTGCATGCGTTGTTCGCTCGCGCGAGCTATTCGGCTACCGCGGTCAAGCTCGTCACACCGTCGCCCTCCCCGACGATCAAGAACTGGCGCGTGTATCAGTCGCGCTTTCTCGACCAGGTGCGTATCAACGCCGGCGTGCGCTTCTGGCGCGCCAACCAGGCCACGCTGCAACGCGCCTATGAAGAGTTCGGCGTGCCGCCGGAAGTGATCGTCGGCATCATCGGCGTGGAGACGATCTATGGGCGCTTCATGGGCAACTTCCGCGTGCTCGACGCGCTGACCACGCTCAGCTTCGACTATCCGAACACCGCCAATCGCGCGGATCGCCAGGCGACCTTCCGCAAGAATCTCGAAGATTACCTGGTCTGGACGCGCGATTCGCAAATCGATCCAACCACCGTGCTCGGCTCCTACACCGGCGCGATCGGCATTCCGCAGTTTCTGCCGAGCAGCATCGTGCAATACGCGGTGAGCTACGACGGCAACAAGCAGATCGATCTGCGCACAAGCCAGGCGGATGCGATCGGCAGCGTGGCGAATTATCTGCGCCAGAACGGCTGGGAAAACGGCCGGCCCGTGGTGTGGAAGATCGGTACGGACGCCGGCAGCCTGGGCGTAGCGCAAGCGGCCGCCGACGGTAAGCCGGAGCCGCATTGGCCGCTGGACCAATTGCTTCGTGCCGGACTGCTGCTGAACGAGACGGGCGTCGATATCGCGTCGGAAGCCGGCACGCCGGTGACGGTGGTGGATCTGCCGTCGCCGGGGCGTGGCACCGAGTACATGCTGGGCCTGAAGAACTTCTATGTGCTCACGCGCTATAACCGTAGCTTCTTTTACGCGCTCGCGGTTTATCAATTGGGCGAGCGGGTCAAGGCTCAGATGGAAGCAAGCGACGCGGCGAACGCCAGCAGCAATGCTGCGCCGCCGGTCGCAGCCTCGCAATGAGCTGAGCGGCGGCGGTTGTCAGGCACTTGGTTGCCAGACACTCACCGCATCACGAACGGGTAGCAAGTGACAAAAAAAGCGCCGGTTAGTCCGGCGCTTTTTCATTGACCAACTCGCATTGGCCAACTCGTTTTGAGGGCCACCCAATGCGCCGCAGCGCAATCAAGCCGGGAACACACCTGTCGACAGATACCGGTCACCCCGATCGCAAACGATAAACACGATCGTCGCATTCTCGACCTGACGCGCGACACGCAACGCCACTTCACAGGCCCCGCCCGACGAGATGCCGGCGAAGATTCCTTCGACCGAGGCCATACGCCGCGCCATCGCTTCGGCTGCGGCCTGGCTCACGTTCTCGACGCGGTCCACACGGCTACGATCGAAAATCTTCGGCAGATAGGCTTCCGGCCATTTGCGAATGCCCGGAATGCGCGAACCCTCTTCCGGCTGCGCGCCGATGATCTCGATCGCCTGATTCTGTTCCTTCAGATAGGTGGACACGCCCATGATCGTGCCGGTCGTGCCCATCGACGAGACGAAGTGCGTGATGCGCCCTTCGGTGTCGCGCCAGATTTCTGGACCGGTGCCTTCGACGTGCGAAGCCGGGTTGTCCGGGTTCGCGAACTGGTCGAGGATGATGCCCTTGCCTTCGCGCTGCATCTGTTCGGCCAGATCGCGTGCGTATTCCATGCCGCCCGTCACCGGTGTCAGCACGATCTGCGCACCGTACGCGGCCATGCTCTGACGGCGCTCCACGGACAGGTCTTCCGGCATGATCAGCACCATCTTGTAGCCGCGGATCGCCGCAGCCATCGCCAAGGCGATGCCGGTATTGCCGCTGGTCGATTCGATCAGCGTATCGCCCGGCTTGATGCGTCCACGCGCTTCCGCCTTCTTGATCATCGACAGCGCCGGACGGTCCTTCACCGAGCCCGCAGGATTGTTGCCCTCGAGCTTCGCAAGGATCACATTATTGCGGCTGCGGATCTCGTCGTCAGGGAGCCGGACGAGTTGCACGAGCGGCGTATTGCCGATCGTATCTTCAATCGTTTTGTAAGCCATATCGGGTCTGGTGCTGTCGATGCGCGAAGTCTTCAATCCATCGATTCTAAACCACCGTGCGCACGGCTGCCGTGCGGCCCTTCTGCCCGCATGGATGCAGGTGCTGGCGGACGAGCGCGCGCAACGCAAAAAGCCCGCGGCTGAGAACCGCGGGAGCCAGTCATCTGCATGACAGCTGAAGGAGTGTTCTTACCCACTCCGACCATGAAGGGGAACGACGGTAACGGACCGGGCGCGAGAGAGGTGACCCGCCTCGCGCGCACGGCCCGCGTCAGGCTATTTCTTCACCGCCACAGTGGCGTTCTTTGGGGTTGCGGCCGCGCTAGTCGAGTTGGCCGCGTTGGCGCCATTGCCCGCAGCGGCCGCGCCTTTGCTCTGTGCAGACGCCGCAGCCTGCGGGTTAGCAGCCGCGCCAGCCGGACCGACAGCGAGACCCTCCGCCTGCAGGCGCTCGACGGTATGCCCGCCCATGCCTTTGACGCGCTTGCCGAGATCGGCCGGGTCCTTGAACGGACCATGCGCTGCACGCTCGTCGAGAATGGCTTTCGCTTTGGCAGGACCGATGCCCTTGATGCCACGCAGCGCATCCTCGTTAGCCATGTTGACGTCGACCGCCGCATACGCGTGGCCGAAAGCGGCCAGCATGGCCGCGGTAACCAGAATTTTTCGAAACATATGGAATCTCCCTCGTACAACCGGTTGGCGACCATCACCAACCGGGAGATTCCAGTTTAAAGAGGTATCCGAAAGATTTACACCTGGCCGAATAGCCAACGTACGTAGCGATCGACACCTTCCTGCACGCTCAGGAATGGCGCGTCGTAACCGGCGGCACGCAGCTTCGTCTGGTCGGCCTGCGTGAAGCACTGGTATTTGCCGCGCAACGCATCCGGGAACGGAATGTATTCGATCAGCCCGCGCTGCACCTGCTCCGCGAGCGACAAGGGCGGCTCGTTGTTCAACGTACGCAGCGTGTTGACCACCGTGCTCGCGATATCGTTGAACGGCTGCGCACGGCCACTGCCCAGGTTGAAGATGCCCGACTTGTCCGGATTGTCGAAGAAAAACAGGTTGACCTTCACCACGTCTTCGACGGAGACGAAGTCGCGCGTCTGCTCGCCGGCAGCATAGCCGTTGTATTCGCCGAACAGCTTGACCTTGCCTTCCGCGCGGAACTGGTTGAAGTTGTGAAACGCGACAGACGCCATTCGCGCCTTGTGCGTCTCGCGCGGCCCGTACACGTTGAAATAGCGGAAGCCGGCAATCTGGCTCTTCGCGGTGGGCAGCACGCGGCGAATCACCTGGTCGAACAGGAATTTCGAATAGCCGTACACGTTCAGCGGCTGCTCGACTTCGCGCTCTTCGACGAAGCGGCTCGAACCGCCATACGTGGCCGCCGAGGACGCATACAGAAACTGGATATTCTGCGCGAGACAGACGTCGAGCACTTCGCGGCTATAGCGGAAGTTGTTGTCCATCATGTAGCGGCCGTCGGTTTCCATCGTGTCCGAGCAGGCGCCTTCGTGGAAAATCGCGCGCACTTTGCCGAAATCGCCACGCTTGAAGCGTTCGACGAATTCGGTCTTGTCGAGATAGTCGTCGATCTCGCAGTCGACGAGATTCTTGAACTTGTCCGCACGTGTGAGGTTATCGACCGCGATGATGCGTTGTTCACCGCGCTCATTGAGCGCCTTGACGAGATTGCTGCCGATAAAGCCGGCCGCGCCGGTGACGATGAGGGTCATGATGATCCTGCGGTAATGGGCTCAGTTGACGCCTCGCGGGTTCCTCTTTTGCGCCGCTGAAACTGAAGCGCAAAGCAGGGAACCCGGCGGGCGGCATCAATGAAAAAGTTCGTCGTAGGTGACGGTGGCGGTGCCGAGTTTGCCGACCACGATGCCGGCTGCGCGATTCGCGAGCCCGACCGCCTCGACCAGCGTAAGACCCGCGCCGAGCATGGCGGCGAGCGTGGCGATCACGGTGTCGCCCGCGCCCGATACATCATACACTTCGCGCGCAACCGCCGAAGTGTGCAGGATGCCGTCGTCGGCGAAGAGCGTCATGCCCTCTTCCGAACGCGTCAGCAGCAGCGCCTTGAACTCGAGATCGGTACGCAGTTTGGTCACGCGCGCGATCAGATCCTCCTCGGATTTCCACTGCCCGACCACCTCGCGCAACTCGGCGCGATTCGGCGTGATCAGCGTGGCGCCGCGATAGCGCTCCCAGTCGTCGCCCTTCGGATCGACCAGCACCGGCTTACCCGCCGCATGCGCCTTGGCGATCATTTGCGTGACGTGCGTGAGACCACCCTTCGCGTAATCGGACATCAGGATCACGTCGTGCGACGGCAGCAGGTCGTCGAAACGCGCAAGGCCCGCGAGCAACACTTCGTGCGCGGGCGAGTTTTCGAAGTCGACGCGCAGCAACTGCTGCTGACGCGACAGCACGCGCAGTTTGATGGTGGTGAGCAAATCCGGATCGCGTTCCAGATGCGGCGCCACCCCGCTTTCGGCGAGTAGTTGCACGATGCGCTCGCCGGGCTCGTCATGGCCGACCACGCACAGCAAACCCGCTTGCGCGCCGAGCGCCACCGCATTGCGCGCCACGTTCGCGGCGCCGCCGAGGCGGTCTTCCTGGCGCTGCACATGCACGACCGGCACCGGCGCTTCCGGCGAAATACGGTTCACGTCGCCGAACCAGTAGCGATCGAGCATCACGTCGCCGACCACCAGCACGCGCGCCGCGCCAAGGCGTTCGCGCGGCACCATGGTCAGTGCGGACGTGGGTGTGGACTGAGCGGCCTCAGGCATTGCTGGAGACATCGGCCGGAAATTCAGAGGGCTGGGCATAAGGTCGTCCGATCGAGTGATAGTCGATGCCGAGTTCGGTCATCGCGTCCGGCTCGTACAGATTGCGGCCGTCGAAAATCAGCGGTGACTTCAGCACCGATTTCAGGTGCACGAAATCCGGGCTCTTGAATTCCTTCCATTCGGTGACGACCACCAGCGCGTCGGCGCCGGTGAGCGTTTCGTCCTGGGTGCTCGTGAACGTGAGACGCGCTTGCTGCTCCGGCGCATCGTGCAGATCGATAGCGAACACGCGGCGCGCTTCGGCCACCGCCACCGGATCGTACGCGCGAACCTGAGCGCCACGCGCCAGCAATTCAGCGATCACGCGACGGCTCGGCGCCTCGCGCATGTCGTCGGTATTCGGCTTGAACGCGAGGCCCCACACGGCGAACGTACGGCCGCTCAGATCTTCACCGAGCTTGCCCGTGATCTTGTGCACCAACACGTCTTTCTGCTTGTAGTTCACTTCCTCGACCGCTTCGAGAATGCGCAGATTGTGGCCGCTTTCGCTGGCGGCGCGGATCAGCGCCTGCACGTCCTTCGGGAAGCACGAGCCGCCGTAGCCAGCGCCGGCATACAGGAAGTGATAGCCGATGCGCGGGTCCGAGCCGATGCCGCGACGCACCGCCTCGATATCCGCACCGACCCGGTCCGCCAGATTCGACATCTCGTTCATGAACGAGATGCGCGTGGCGAGCATCGCATTGGCAGCGTATTTCGTGAACTCAGCCGAGCGCACATCCATGTACAGCGTGCGCTCGTGATTGCGGTTGAACGGCGCGTACAGACGCTTCATCAGCTCGCGCGCGCGCAGGCCGGCCTCGTCTTCGTCACTGCCGAGCACGATGCGATCGGGACGCATGAAGTCGTCTACCGCCGCGCCTTCCTTCAGAAACTCAGGGTTCGACACCACCGAGAAGCGGTGCTGCTCGCTATTGGCAAGCCCGCGTTTGACCAGTTCCTCTTCGACCACCGCACGCACGCGTTGCGCGGTGCCGACCGGCACCGTCGATTTGTCGACGATCACCTTGAAGCTGTTCATTGTGCGGCCGATGTTGCGCGCTGCTTCGAGCACGTATTGCAGATCGGCCGAACCGTCTTCGTCTGGCGGCGTGCCGACAGCGATGAACTGCACCTCGCCGTGCGCCACGCTCGCTTCGATATCCGTCGAAAACGTGATGCGGCGCGCCGCACGCGTACGGGCGATGATCTCCAGCAAACCCGGCTCGTGGATCGGCACGCCGCCGTTGTTGAGGATTTCGATCTTGCGCGGATCGACGTCGAGACAGAAGACGTCATGGCCGATTTCGGCGAGGCACGCGCCGGTGACGAGACCAACATAGCCCGTGCCGATAATGGTGATTTTCATACGCTTTCCGGTAGAGGTTTCCGGTGAGGGTTTCTCGTAGTGAACAAGGCCGTCATGATCCCACCCGGCCTAATTCGCCTGGCGGGCCGCCGTCGTTGCGGCGCGGCTATGCAATTCCATTCGCTATCAGTTCGACGCCGTGATCGGTTCGACGCGACGCGGCGCATAGGTTTCCCAGCCGCTGCAACCCGGACACTGCCAGTAGAACAGCCGCGCCCTGAAACCACAATTCTGGCACGTATACCGTGGCAGATTTTTGGTGCGCTGGCGAATCAGCGTACGCATCAGTTCGAGCTCGCTCTTCCGCGGCTCTTCCGCGACGGCCTCCTGCGCTTCCAGCAGACGCGTCATACCCGCCAGATTCGGCGATTTCTGCATCTGCGAGCGTGCCAGCGCATGCGCGGCGTCGGGCCCGCGTATCGCCGCAATGTGCTGATAGGTCACGTCGAGCAGATCGTTCGACGGATAGCGGTCGACCCACGTCATGAGCAGATCGGCGCCATCCTGCGGGCGGCCGAGCACCTCATAGGCCTTCATCAGCTTTTCCGCGACGAGCGGCAGGTAGGCGGGATTCTGTTCCTCGACTCTCCGCCATTGGGTAATAGCCGCCTCTTGCGAGCCGGCCGTCGCGTCGACGTCGCCGAACAGGATCGTGGCGCGTACGTTGGTCGGGTTCGCCTTCAATGCAAAACCTAGCTGACGGCGTGCCTCGTCTGCATTTTTCTGCTGGAGTGCTTCCTGGGCTAGCTCGCAATGAAACTGCGCGATGTCCTTGTCGAGCGACTCGGCGCCCATTGTTTCCAGATGGCGTGCGACGTCGATCGACTTAACCCAGTCTTTCTCGATCTGGTAGATGGTGAGCAGCGCGCGCTGCGCACCCAAAGCGTAGTTGCCGGTTTCGAGCGAGCGGAAGGTCTCTTCGGCGCGGTCGAGCAAACCCGCCTTCAGAAAGTCCTGACCCAGTTCGTAAAGCGCGTGATCGCGCTCGGTGACGGGCAGATCAGTGCGGCTCAGCAGGTTCTGATGCACGCGAATCGCGCGGTCCGTCTCGCCGCGGCGGCGGAACAGATTCCCCAGCGCAAAATGCAACTCGATCGTTTCCGGGTCGAGCTTGACGACTTCGATAAACGCGTCGATCGCCTGGTCAGGCTGCTCATTGAGCAGGAAATTCAGGCCGCGGAAGTACGAACGCGGCAGGTTGGCGCTTTCGGACAGCAGCGTCTTGAGGTCGTAGCGCGCAGCCATCCAGCCGAACGCAAAAGCGACGGGTATGACAAGCAGCCACCAGAAGTCTAGATCCATGCGATTAATGCAAATGTGCGGGAAAGCGGGAGCGGAAAGCCGCGCTTCAGAAGCGCGGCAGAAGACAACTTAGATCAGCGGCGGCATAGGCGGTTGTTCGACCACCACCGGGGCTTCGCGCGCCACACGCAACTCGCGCTTGAGCCGGCCATTCTCCATGCGCAGGCGCACCATGCCCGGCATTGACGACACCAGCCCGGCCAGCAGCCCCACCACGAAGAACGCGAGGCCGATCAGAATCAAAGACGCCGACCACGCGTAACCAGCGAGGAAATTCAGCGTAGCAGTTTGTGTATTGGAGAGTGCGAGCACCAGCAGGAGCACGAACACCAGCACACGGATCAGCCAGACGATAAATTTCATGAATAGGTCTCTTGACGGCAGTTGCGGGGTGACGCCGGCTTGATGACGCGTCGCGCCACGGTGTTGCCCGCGCCGAAGTGACCCGTATTGTAATGGATGCCCTCGCGACTGGGCAGGAACTGGCTGATAGAGGATTTAGGCGAGGTTTATCTTGCCGTAAGAGGATGCATGGGCAGGTGTGTTCGATTGAAGAATGTGCGGCGCGTCAGGGGCGAAAAAGCGGACGAAAAAACGGTCAAAAGATGCGGACGAAAAAAAAGCGCCCGAAGGCGCTTTTTCTGGTCTTTTGCCGTCTGGCTTTGGCCGCTGACGCTACCAATGCCATGCTGCGAAGCGCACAGCGAAGCATTTACAGGTCGTCGTCATCCGGCTCGTCGGCCTTCAGCGGCTCGCCCGAACGTCGATCTACCCGTTCGCGCAATTCCTTGCCCGGCTTGAAATGCGGTACGTACTTCTCAGGTACCAGCACCTTCTCGCCCGACTTCGGATTACGCCCGACGCGGGAGGGACGACGATTAAGGCCGAAGCTGCCGAAGCCGCGAATTTCAATGCGATGACCGTTGGCAAGCGCCTCCGACATCGCATCAAGCATCGTCTTCACCGCGAAATCCGCATCTTTAAGTACAAGTTGCGGAAATCGCGTAGCCAGCTGGGCGACCAATTCCGATTTGGTCATACTGCAGCAGACCTCGCAAGAAAACGCCGGGCCGCCCCCGTGTTGTTATACCCCCCCTCGCGGGGGACCTGCCGCCAGGCGGCAGGTTTGGGGGCGTTCCTCAATTACTGGTTCTGACCGTCGAGCTTGGCCTTCAGCAGCGCGCCGAGGTTCGTCGTGCCGGTAGCAGCCGAACTCGAATCCGACGAAGCCAGGCCGCGGATCGCTTCCTGTTGCTCAGCCGAATCCTTGGCCTTGACCGACAGGTTGATACCACGCGACTTGCGATCGATGTTGATGATCATCGCGTTGACCTTGTCGCCTTCCTTCAGCACGTTGCGAGCATCTTCCACGCGGTCTTGTGCGATTTCCGAAGCACGCAGGTAGCCTTCGACTTCCGCCGACAGCGTAACCACAGCACCCTTCGCGTCCACCGTCTTGACCACGCCGTCGACGATCGAACCCTTGTCGTTCATTGCAACGAAGTTGCTGAACGGGTCGCCTTCGAGCTGCTTGATGCCCAGCGAAATGCGTTCCTTCTCGACGTCGATGCCGAGAACGATCGCTTCCACTTCGTCGCCCTTCTTGTACTTGCGAACTGCTTCTTCGCCCGTTTCGCTCCACGACAGGTCCGACAGGTGAACCAGACCGTCGATGCCGCCCGGCAGACCGATGAAGACGCCGAAGTCGGTGATCGACTTGATTGCGCCTTGCAGCTTGTCGCCCTTCTTGAAGTTGCGGCTGAAGTCGTCCCACGGGTTCGGCTTGCATTGCTTCATGCCGAGGCTGATACGGCGGCGGTCTTCGTCGATTTCGAGAACCATGACTTCGACTTCGTCGCCCAGCTGAACAACCTTCGACGGTGCAACGTTCTTGTTCGTCCAGTCCATTTCCGACACGTGAACCAGGCCTTCGATGCCCGATTCGACTTCGACGAATGCGCCGTAGTCGGTGATGTTGGTGACCTTACCGAACAGGCGCGTGCCCGACGGGTAACGGCGGGAAATGCCTTCCCACGGATCGTCGCCCAGTTGCTTGATACCCAGCGAAACGCGGTTCTTCTCTTGGTCGAACTTGAGGATCTTCGCGGTGACTTCCTGGCCAACCGACAGAACTTCGCTCGGGTGACGCACACGACGCCATGCGATGTCGGTGATGTGCAGCAGGCCGTCGATACCGCCGAGGTCCACGAACGCGCCGTAATCGGTGATGTTCTTCACCACGCCTTCCACGATCGCGCCTTCCTTCAGCGTTTCGAGCAGCTTTGCGCGCTCTTCGCCTTGGGTCGCTTCAATCACGGCACGGCGCGACAGCACGACGTTGTTACGCTTGCGGTCGAGCTTGATGACGCGGAATTCCAGCGTCTTGCCTTCGTACGGGGTCGTGTCCTTGACCGGACGCGTGTCAACCAGCGAACCCGGCAGGAACGCGCGGATGCCGTTGACCATGACGGTCATGCCGCCCTTGACCTTGCCCGTGATCGTGCCGGTCACGAGTTCGTTGTTGTCGAGAGCCTTTTCCAGCGACAGCCACGAAGCCAGGCGCTTCGCCTTGTCGCGCGACAGGATCGTGTCGCCATAGCCGTTTTCCAGCGCGTCGATCGCGACGGAAACGAAGTCGCCCGCCTGCACTTCTACCTCGCCCGCGTCGTTCAGGAACTCTTCGAGCGGGATGTAGGCTTCGGACTTGAGACCAGCGTTGACGACCACGAAGTTGTGGTCAACACGCACGACTTCGGCGGAGATCACCTCGCCAGCGCGCATGTCTTGCTTGGTCAGCGACTCTTCGAACAGAGCCGCAAAAGATTCGGTATTCGGGTTGGAAGTTTGCAGGTCGGACATAAAAATCAAAATTTGCATGGTTCTCGCGGTGCCCGGCTGGCCGGACGGTCAGCTACAACGGCAAGAATGCGAATGCCACGCGGGGTTAAGGGGTTAATACACGCTCCACGACACTCGCGGAGCACCTACTGACAACGCTGCTTCTACTGCGCCCACTGCTCAGATGCCACTCGGACATCAGGCATGCGGGACCCATGCTTCATACCACTGCACCACCTGTTCGACCGCCTGGTCGACCGACAATGCGGAGGTATCAAGCAGCTTTGCATCCGCTGCGGGCTTGAGCGGCGCGGCCGTGCGCTGACTGTCACGCTCGTCGCGCTCACGCAAATCCCGGAGCAAGTCCTCTATATTAGCAGAAAATCCTTTTTGGATCAATTGCTTATGCCGGCGCGCCGCACGGGCCTCGACGCTGGCCGTCATGAACACCTTCAGCACGGCGTCCTGGAAGATCACCGTGCCCATGTCGCGGCCGTCGGCGACCAGCCCCGGTTCCTTACGGAAAGCCCGCTGACGGGCCACCAGCGCGGTTCGCACGGGCGCGTGCACGGCAATCGCCGAGGCCCGGCTGCCAACTTCCTCGGCACGAATGTCCGCGGATACGTCGGCGCCGTCGAGCTGCGCCAACCCCTCGCGAAAGGTGATGTGCAGATCGTCGATCAGTTTTACAAGCGCGTCGACGTCATCCGCCACGATGTTGTAGCGCATGCTGGCCAGCGCGGCGAGCCGGTACAGCGCGCCGCTATCCAGCAAATGGAAGCCGAGATTCGCGGCAACCAGCGCGGCCACGGTGCCTTTGCCCGAGGCGCTGGGGCCGTCGATCGTAATGACGGGCGTTTGGTGAAAGGGACGGATCGGTTTCATCGAAAAAGTCGCACGTCAGTCGATTCAGGAGCGAATCAGGGTTGAGCGAGCGCGGTGAAGCGCTCGAAATAGTCAGGGAACGTCTTGCCGACGCACTTCGGGTCGTTGATCCGGATCGGCACGCCGCCCAGGCTCACCAGCGAGAAGCACATCGCCATGCGGTGATCGTCGTAGGTGTCGATCGAAGCGTTCGGAATCAGTTTTCCGGGCGGGGTGACGACGAGAAAATCCTCGCCTTCCTGCACCTTCGCGCCCACCTTGCGCAGCTCGGTGGCCATGGCGGCGATCCGGTCGGTCTCCTTCACACGCCAGCTCGCGATGTTGCGCAGCGTGGTCGTGCCGTCAGCGAACAGCGCGGCGACGGCGATCGTCATCGCAGCATCGGGAATCAGGTTGAAGTCCATGTCGATCGGATCGAGCTTGCCGTTGTCGTTGCCGACACCACGCACTTCGATCCAGTCGTCCCCCATTTGCAGGTTCGCACCCATCTTGATGAGCGCATCGGCGAAACCGACGTCGCCCTGAATGCTGGACCGGCCGACCCCTTCCACCCGCAACGGCCCGCCGCCGAGCGCGCCGGCCGCGAGAAAATATGACGCCGACGACGCGTCGCCTTCCACCATGATCGTGCCCGGCGACTGATAGCGCTGCCCCGCTGGCACGATGAACCGGTGCCATTCATGGCGCTCGACCTTGATGCCGAAGCGCTCCATCAGCTTGATCGTGATCTCGATGTACGGCTTCGAGATCAGCTCGCCGTCCACCTGTACGGTCGTCACGCCGCTTTCCGTGCGCAACAGCGGCAACGTCATCAGCAGCGAAGTCAGGAACTGGCTCGACACGTCGCCGCGCACCCGGATCGGCGCGTCGGCTGTGATTTGCGCCGGCCGAATCCGCAGCGGCGGATAGCCTTCGTTCTCTTCGTAGTCGATCTTCGCACCGATCTGCCGCAAACCGTCGACCAGATCGCCGATCGGCCGCTCGTGCATACGCGGCACACCGTGAATGCGATAGTCGCCGCCATTCACCGCGAGCGCCGCGGTCAGCGGACGCACCGCCGTGCCGGCATTACCGAGAAACAGATCGGCCGTGCGCGCCGTGAACGCGCCGCGCGTGCCGCTCACGACACAGGTGTCGCCTTCGCGCTTCAGGCGCACACCGAGCTTTTCGAGCGCGTCGAGCATCACGCGGGTGTCGTCTGAGTCGAGCAGGTTCGTGATCGTCGTTTCGCCTTCGGCGAGTGCCGCGAGCAGCAGCACACGATTCGAAATGCTTTTCGAGCCGGGCAAACGAACCGTGCCGGACGCACGGGAAAATGGTCCGAGATCGAGGAATTCCATGATTGAGTCCAGTTCCGGTTATTTCGAGGCGTCGCCGAGGGCGGCCCCCGCAGTGCGCTGTTCCTGCCATTCGCTGCGCGCGACGCGCGAGCGCGCGAACACGGCTTCAAGCGCGGCGCCGTCGCCGGCTTCGATCGCCGCGCGCAAGCGCGCGAGCACCGCTGTGTAGGCATCCAGCTCGTCGAGCAGCGCGGCGCGATTCGCCACGCACACATCGCGCCACATTTCCGGGCTCGACGCGGCAATGCGCGTGAAGTCACGGAAGCCGCCGGCCGCGAATGAGAATTTCAGCGCGGCGTCGGGCGAATTGAGAATCTGCTCGACCAGCGCGAAAGACAAAACGTGCGGCAAATGGCTGACCGATGCGAGCACGCGGTCATGCTGCTCGGGCGTCATCTCCCGCACACAGGCGCCGGTTGCACGCCACATCGCGGCAACGCGCTCGACCGCTTCCGGCGCATTCTCCGGCAGCGGACACAACACGACATTGCGATTCACGTACAGATCGGGCAACGCCGCATCCGGGCCGCTCGCCTCACGGCCGGCAATCGGATGCCCCGGCACGAACTGGCCGATGCGTGCGCCGAGCGCCGCGCGCGCGGAAGCCACCACGTCGGACTTGGTGCTGCCGGCATCGGTGACGATCGTGCCTGCGTCGAGAAACGGCGCAATGCGTTCGAGCAGCGACTGGGTCTGCGCGACAGGTGCGGCAAGCAGCACGAAATCCGCACCGGACAACGCCGCACGCAACGCCGCGTCGTCACTCAACGCCGCGGTTTCATCGACCACACCCAACTCGAGCGCGCGCGCCGTCGACGCAGACGAACGCCCGACACCGACCACGGTTCGCGCGCCTGCCGCCTCGCCGCGTTCACGCAGCGCGCGCGCGAGCGATCCGCCGATCAGGCCGACACCGAAAATCACCAGCTTATTAAAAGAAAACGCGGCCACGTCGGTCACTGAAAAAGCGCGCCTTTCATAAAGTGAGGCGCGCGGGTCAAGGTCAACCGCTTACGCGGTGGCGAGCGTCTTTTCGAGCGCCGCGAGGAACGCTTCGTTTTCTTCCGGCAGGCCGATCGTGATGCGCAGCCATTGCGGCAAACCGTAGTTGCCGACCGGACGAACGATCACGCCCTGCTTCAGCAACGCGAGGTTGACGCGGTTGCCGGCTGTGTCGTCATTGCCGACGCGCACCAGCACGAAATTGCCGTCCGACGGCACATACTCGAGGCCGAGTTTGTCGAAGGCTTCGGTCAAAAGACGATAGCCTTGCGCGTTCAGGGCCGCGCTCTTTTCCAGAAACGCCTTGTCGTTCAGCGCCGCGATCGCCGCGGCTTGCGCCAGCGTGTTCACGTTGAACGGCTGACGCAGACGGTTCAGCAGATCGGTCAATTCAGGCTGCGCAATCGCGAAGCCGACACGCAGGCCCGCCAGGCCAAACGCCTTCGAGAACGTGCGCGAGACCAGCAGATTCGGATAACGGCGCACCCACGCGATCGAGTCGTAGCGCTTCTCTTCCGGCAGATATTCCGTGTACGCCTCGTCGAGCACGACGACCACGTTGCGCGGCACCTTGTCGAGAAACGCTTCGAGCTTCGCGCCTTCGATGAACGTGCCGGTCGGGTTGTTCGGGTTCGCGACGAAAATCAGGCGAGTGTCGTCGGTAATCGCGGCGAGCATCGCATCGAGGTCGTGGCCGTATTTGACGGCCGGTACGACGATCGCATTTGCGCCCACGCCTTGCGTGGCGAGCGCGTAGACCGCGAACGAATATTGCGCGTAGACGATCGACTGGCCCTTCTCGACGAACGCATGCGCGGCAATTTCGAGAATGTCGTTGCTGCCGTTGCCGAGCGTGACCCAGTCGGCCGGCACACCGTAGCGCTTACTCAGCGCTGCCTTCAGTTCGAATGCATTCGCGTCCGGATAGCGGCCGAGTTCGCTGGCCGCTTGCGCCATGGCGCGTTGCGCCGATTCCGGCATGCCGAGCGGATTTTCGTTCGACGCGAGCTTCACGATGGTCGCTTCGTCGAGGCCAAACTCGCGGGCCACTTCCGAAATCGGCTTGCCGGCGATGTAAGGCGCGATCGCGCGCACATAGGAAGGACCGAAGGACGTTGTCATGAAAATCTCCGAACGACTAATTAGTAGTAAGTGAATCTGCGACAGGCGCGCCCAGGCGACATGCACGCACCTGGGCCGACATCAACGAGCACGCGGATACGAGCCGAGTATCTTCAGGAACGCGGCCTTCTGACCGAGTTCGGTGAGTGCGGCGGCAACCGCCGGCTCGTCGCGATGGCCTTCGACGTCGATATAGAAGTAGTACTCCCACGTGCCGACGCGCGCCGGGCGCGACTCGAAACGGGTCATGGAAACGCTGTGGCGCGCCAACGGCTCCAGCAACTTGAACACGGCGCCCGGCTCGTTCGCCACCGAAACGATCAACGACGTCTGATCGCTCCCGCTGACGCCGGTGCGCTCCTTGCCGATCATCACGAAACGCGTGCGGTTGTGCGGATCGTCCTGGATGAGGGCATACGCGACCTGCAGACCGTAATGCGTGGCGGCGCGATCGCCGGCGATCGCGGCGACCGTCGGATCGTCCGCTGCCATGCGCGCGGCTTCGGCATTGCTCGACACCGCCTGGCGCTCGAGGTGCGGCGCGTTGGTCGCGAGCCAGCCCTGGCACTGGGCGAGCGCCTGTGCATGCGCGCATACGCGGGTCACGCCGGTGAGGCCGCCGCCCAGCGTCAACAGATTGTGGTGAATCGGCAGCGCCAGTTCGCCGCCGATCGTGAGCTGGGTTTGCAACAGCAGATCGAGCGTGCGCGACACCGCGCCTTCGGTCGAATTCTCGACCGGCACAACGCCAAATTCGGCGGCGCCTGCTTCGACCGAGCGAAATACTTCGTCGATCGACGGACACGGCAGGCCTTCGATCGACTGACCGAAGTACTCGTGCATCGCCTGTTCGCTATACGTGCCAACCGGGCCGAGATACGCGGCCTTGATGCTCTTTTCGAGCGCGCGGCTCGCGGCCATGATCTCGCGCCAGATCGCGCTGATATGCTCGCTGGCCAGCGGACCGTCGCTCATATCCTGCAAGCGCGCGATCACCTGCTGCTCGCGCTCGGGGCGGAACACCGGTGCGTTGAAATGCTTCTTCACCTCGCCCACTTCGAGCGCCACCGCGGCACGCTGATTGAGAAGCGCGATCAGTTGCGCGTCGAGCGCGTCGATGCGTTCGCGAAGGGGTTTGAGTCGGGTATTGAGTTCGTCGTCCATGCGTGAAAACGGCCCTGCCGGTAGCTGCTGCACAAATGCGTGCTGGAAAGGATGCGCGCGCCTTAATGTCCGCGACAATCAGGCGCTGCGCTGTTCGAATTCCTTCATGTATTCGACAAGCGCTTTGACGCCTTCGAGCGGGACGGCGTTATAAATCGACGCCCGCATGCCGCCGACGGACTTGTGGCCCTTTAGCTGCACCATTCCCCGCGCTTTCGCGCCGGCCAGGAAATCTTCGTTGCGCGACTCGTCGGCGAGGAAAAACGGTACGTTCATCCGCGAGCGCGAGCCACGCTCGACCTTGTTCAGATAGAAGCTGCTCGAATCGATCGTGTCGTACAACAGCTTCGATTTTTCGAGGTTACGCGCTTCCATCGCGGCAAGGCCGCCCTGCTTCTTCAACCACTTGAACACCAGCCCCGCGATGTAGATCGCGTACGTGGGCGGCGTGTTGTACATCGAATTGTTCTCGGCGACGGTTTTCCATTCGAACGCCGACGGGCAGACCGACTGCGCGCGACCCAGCATGTCTTCACGGACGATCACCACGGTTACACCCGCCATGCCGATGTTCTTCTGCGCGCCACCAAACAGCACGCCATATTTGGCGATGTCCATCGGGCGCGACAGGATGTGCGACGAGGCGTCCGCCACCAGCGGAATATCGCCGAGGTCGGGAATCTCGAACGTCTCGACGCCGTGAATCGTCTCGTTGGTGCACAGATGCACGTACGCCGGATCGTCCGACAGTTGCCATTCCGAGCGAGCCGGGGCGCGCGTGAAGCCGTCGGCCGTCTGACCGCTCGCCGCCAGATGCACAGTGCCGTACTTTTGCGCTTCCTTGAACGACTTTTGCGACCATGACCCCGTCACGACGAAATCCGCCCGCGCTTTCGCGCCCATCAGATTCATCGGCACGATCGCGTTTTCGCCCAGGCCGCCGCCTTGCAGGAACAAAATCCGGTGGCTGGCGGGCACTTCAAGCAACTCGCGCAGATCGACGAGCGCTTCCTCGTGGATCGACATGAATTCTTTGCCGCGATGGCTCATTTCCATCACGCTCATGCCACTGCCCTGCCAATTGAGCATCTCTTCGGCTGCCTGACGCAGCACCTCTTCGGGCATGGCAGCCGGGCCGGCGGAGAAATTAAAGACGCGCATCGTGAGATCCTGGAAGCTGGCGCGAAAAAACGAACAGATCGCGCAAAAATCGGCGAAGTTAGCAGCCGCGAAGGCAGCCGTTGCAAAATTTGCGACGCGAAACTCGACAACAAGAGTTTGACGACGCGCATTGGGCGACACGCAATTGGCAACACGCGTTTGGCAACACGCGTTTGGCAAAATCTTCGCGCTCAAAAAGAAAATGGCCGCCTGCGCGTGTGCGCAAACGGCCATTATCGCATTGTCACCGCCAACCCGCCAAACCCGGCACGCCATATGGCTTGCCTAGCGGCGGCTAGCGCGATGTCAGCGCAGCCTTTCGACCTTTTGACTCAACTCGCTGGCTTATTTAGTCAACTCATTTAGCCAACTCATCCAGCCAATTTACTTAGCCGGCTTGACCGAAGCGACTTCCTTGTCAGCCTGGTCGCGCGTTGCCTTGATCGATTGCGGCATGTACTTTTGCATCAAGCCATTCACGACGTCGCGGCCAACCTGGTCTTGCACCTGGATGAACTTGCGGCCGGTCGGGCTCTTGTAGAACGCGGTCAGATCTTTGATTTCCGACGTGCTGTAGTACTTCGCGTAAGCGTCGTACTGAGCTTGCATTGCATCCTGGCGGAAGTTGTCCGTTGCGAACACTTGACCTGCGCCATCAACCAGCTTCGGCACTGCGTTCTTTTGCAGCGTCGGGACGGAAGCCTGCTTCTGCTTGTCCGTCATCGTCTTGTTTTCGCTCAGGGCGTCCGACAGGATAGCCGGAACCAGCTGCTTGGCTTGCATCTGGGCACTGTTGCCGATCGCGCCGACGAGTTTCTGTGCGTCGATTGCATCCAGCAGGTCCTTGATTGCAGCCTGCTTGGCCGGATCAACCGGTGCTGCGGCAGCAGCCGGGGCCGCCGGAGCCGAGCTCTGCAGAGCTTGAGCCATAGCGAAAGTCGGCACGAGAGCAGCCAGCAACATCAGTTGTTTGAATCGTTTTTGCATCATTACTCCCTAAGAGAAATTAACTTGAACTGCAAGCTGCGCGGGATGCGTATCGGCCCGACACGCCATTGTTCCCTGCGCAGCTTTCAACCAATAACTGAGACTGAAAGCTGCCGACGCGAATCAGGCCGCACCACCGTCTTCACCGCCGTTGTCGCCTTCGGCAGGACCTTCGGTGTCGCCTTCCACATCGATATCGGCCTCCGCCTCAGCAACCTGTTGCAGACCTGAAAGCTTGGTCCCTTCGTCAAGGCTGATGAGTGTAACACCTTGGGTTGCGCGCCCCATTTCCCGAATTTCCGATACGCGCGTACGAATCAGCACGCCCGTATTGGTGATCAGCATGATCTGCGCTTCCTGATCCACCAGCGTGGCGGCGACGACCTTGCCGTTACGCTCCGACGTCTGGATCGCGATCATTCCCTTCGTGCCGCGCCCGTGACGCGTGTACTCAGTGATCGGCGTGCGCTTGCCGTAGCCGTTTTCGGTCGCGGTCAACACCGACTGCTGCTCGTCGCCGGCCACCAGCAACGCAATCACGCTCTGGGTGTCTTCGAGTTGCATGCCGCGTACGCCGCGCGCCTCGCGGCCCATCGGGCGCACGTCGTTCTCGTCGAAGCGAACTGCCTTGCCCGAATCCGAGAACAGCATCACGTCGTGCTGGCCGTCTGTAATGGCGGCACCGATCAGGTAATCGCCGTCATCCAGACCGACCGCAATAATACCCTTGCGCAACACGCGGCTGAAGGCTTCCAACGGCGTCTTTTTTACGGTTCCTAGCGCGGTGCCCATAAAGACGAATTTGTCAGCCGAAAATTCCTTTACCGGCAAGACAACCGTAATCTTCTCGCCGTCCTGAAGCGGGAAGATATTGACGATCGGACGGCCGCGCGAGTTCCGCGAACCTTGCGGCACCTCATAGACCTTCACGCTGTAGACGCGACCACGATTCGAGAAGCACAGGATGTGATCGTGCGTGTTCGCGATGAACAGCGTATCGATCCAGTCGTCTTCTTTCATCGCCGTGGCCTGTTTGCCGCGACCACCCCGCTTCTGCGCACTATATTCAGACAGCGGCTGCGATTTCACATAGCCGGCGTGCGACATGGTCACGACCATCTCTTGCGGCGTAATCAGGTCTTCGGTGTTCAGCTCGGTTGCGTTCAGCTCGATCTTCGAGCGGCGCGCGTCGCCGAATTCGGCTTTGATCGACGTCAGTTCCTCGACGATGATCGCCGTAATGCGTTCCGGGCGAGCCAGAATGTCCAGCAGGTCGGCGATTTGCGCCATCACTTCGCGGTACTCGCCGATGATCTTGTCCTGCTCCAGACCCGTCAGGCGTTGCAGACGCATCTGCAAGATTTCCTGAGCCTGGGTGTCGGACAAGCGGTAGAGGCCGTCGGACTGCATACCGAACGACGGATTCAAACCGTCAGGGCGATAAGCCTCGCGACCACCGGCCGACGCGTTTTCCGTCTCGGCGCGCGACAACATTTCGCGCACCAGCGACGAATCCCACGGACGCGCCATCAATTCCTGCTTGGCGATCGGCGGTGTCGGCGCGGCCTTGATGATCGCGATGAACTCGTCGATGTTGGCGAGCGCGACGGCCAGACCTTCGAGCACGTGGCCGCGTTCGCGGGCCTTGCGCAGTTCGTATACAGTGCGCCGCGTCAGCACTTCCCGGCGGTGCGACAGGAAGCACGCCAGCATTTCCTTCAGGTTCAGCAGCTTCGGCTGGCCGTCGACCAGCGCGACCATGTTCATGCCGAAGGTGTCCTGAAGCTGGGTCGCCTTATACAGATTGTTGAGAACCACTTCCGGCACTTCGCCGCGCTTCAACTCGATCACGACGCGCATGCCGCTCTTGTCGGATTCGTCGCGGATGTCGGAGATGCCTTCGAGCTTCTTCTCGTTGACCAGTTCGGCGATGCGCTCCAGAAGTGAGCGCTTGTTCACCTGGTACGGCAATTCGTCGACGATGATCGACATGCGCTGACCGCGGTCGATTTCCTCGAAGTGGGTGAGCGCGCGCATCACCACGCGGCCGCGGCCGGTGCGATAGCCGTCGCGAACGCCGGCCACGCCGTAGATGATGCCGGCGGTCGGGAAGTCAGGCGCCGGAATAATCTCGATCAGTTCGTCGATCGTGGCTTCCGGGTTTTTCAGCAGATGCTGACATGCGTCGACAACCTCGTTGAGGTTATGCGGCGGGATGTTGGTCGCCATTCCGACCGCAATACCGGACGAGCCATTGATCAGCAGATTGGGAATACGCGCCGGCAGGATGGCCGGTTCGTTTTCGCTGCCGTCGTAGTTCGGCGTGAAGTCGACGGTTTCCTTGTCGATATCGGCCAGCAGCTCGTGGCCGATCTTTGCCATGCGGATTTCGGTGTACCGCATTGCCGCGGCGTTGTCGCCGTCGACCGAACCGAAGTTGCCCTGACCGTCCACCAGCATGTAGCGCAGCGAGAAATTCTGCGCCATCCGGACGATGGTGTCGTAAACAGCCGTGTCGCCGTGCGGGTGATATTTACCGATGACGTCGCCGACAATACGCGCCGACTTCTTGTACGCCCGGTTCCAGTCGTTGTTCAGTTCGTGCATCGCGTACAGCACGCGCCGGTGCACCGGCTTCAGGCCATCGCGAACATCGGGAAGCGCACGCCCCACGATCACGCTCATCGCGTAATCGAGATACGAACGGCGCATTTCCTCCTCTAGGGAGATTGGCAGAGTCTCTTTGGCGAATTGATCCATTATCCGTATCTTTTACGTGCCAAGGCGACGGCGTGAAGCTCGCTTGAAGCCCAACTCGCCGCGCCTTCGCGTAAGCATTGCAGGCGCAACGCATCACGCGATTCTAACATGCCGCGCATCCGCCCCCGACTGGGGTACGTATACCTATTAGCAGACGAGCGGAAACGGCGCCTGAACGCCCCATGATGAAATCAGGGCAGGCTCGATTTGTGCGTGGGGCAATTCGCCGCTCAGCCATGACTGGCGGCGCCTACAGCGGATTGCTTCTGTTGCGCATGCACCACAATTGGAGGGTGATTTGATTGGGGGCAGATTTTTTTATCGTTGGAAGGGAACGATATGGCAAAATGCCAACGCACAAAGAGTTAGACACTGCTCGAAGTCTACACAGCACGTTTTTTGTTCTACACCGATGTTATACTTCGAGCAATGTATGACTTGTCTTCGTCAACAGGCTCGCAGTAAACCTGCGGTAATCTCAATTTCGAGAGGAGAAATATGAATAAACTTTCAAAGCTCGCGTTCATTGCAGCTACCGCAGTTATGGCTGCATCCGCCATGGCGCAATCGGTGCCGGCGTCGCGACAAGCTACGAACGACAACTGGGTGAATGGTACCGGCGAATACGTGTGGATGAACGGCACGAACGAGCTTTGCTGGCGCGATGCATTCTGGACGCCGGCAACGGCCAACGCTAAGTGCGATGGCGCCCTGGTTGCCCAGGCTCCGACCCCGCCGGCTCCGGTTGCACCTCCTGCACCGGCTATTACGAGCCAAAAGATTACGTATCAAGCTGACGCTCTGTTCGACTTCGACAAGGCCATCCTGAAGCCGGCTGGCAAGGAAAAGCTGGACGATCTGGCATCGAAGGTCGGCTCGCTGAACCTGGAAGTCATCGTTGCAACGGGTTACACGGACCGTATCGGTTCGGACAAGTACAACGACCGCCTGTCGCTGCGCCGCGCTCAAGCTGTGAAGTCGTACCTCGTGAGCAAGGGCATCGAATCCAACCGTATCTATACGGAAGGCAAGGGCAAGCGCAACCCGGTCACGACCGGTTGCAACCAGAAGAACCACAAGCAACTCGTCGCTTGCCTCGCACCGGATCGTCGCGTGGAAGTCGAAGTTGTCGGTACTTCGAAGCAGTAAGCTACAAATTACCGCAGTATCAAAGCCCCGCTTCGGCGGGGCTTTTTTTATGCCGCTGCTATGGGCGCTGCTTGCCTTCTCCTCCGAGCACGCGCCCGAGCTGCCGGAACAGGATGCGCCAGCCACGGGGCGGCATTTTGCCGCCCCGTCGCTCGGCCTATATACTCAGGGTTTATCCTCGAGCGCCCGCTCAACGCTCTCATCGAGGCAGCTTCCGCCATGACCAACGCCGATCCCCACGAACTGCAGAAATTTAGCGACCTCGCGCATCGTTGGTGGGACCCGAATGCCGAATTCAAACCGCTGCATGAACTCAACCCGATTCGCCTGAGCTGGATCGACGCACACGCGCATCTCGCCGGCAAAACCGTGTTGGATATCGGCTGCGGCGGCGGCATTCTGTCGGAGTCGATGGCGGGATTGGGGGCGCATGTGAAGGGAATCGACCTGTCGACCCAGGCGCTCGGCGTGGCGGATCTTCACAGCCTTGAAAGTGGTGTAACCGTCAGTTACGAAGAAATCGCCGCCGAAGCACTGGCCGCCCGCGAACCGGGCACTTACGACGTCGTCACCTGCATGGAAATGCTCGAGCACGTGCCCCAACCGGCCGCCATTGTCGAAGCATGCAAAACGCTCGTGAAACCCGGTGGCTGGGTGTTTTTCTCCACGCTGAACCGCAATGTGAAGTCGTATCTGTTTGCGGTGATCGGCGCCGAATATATCGCGCGGATGCTGCCCAAGGGGACGCACGACTACGCGCGCTTCATCCGTCCGTCGGAATTGGCGAGCTTCGTGCGCACCGCCGGCCTGCGCACGGTCGACATCAAAGGTATCGTTTACAACCCGCTCAGCAAGCATTTCACGCTGTCCGCCGACACGAGCGTGAACTACATGCTCGCCTGCCGCCGCGACGTCTGATCCGCCCCGACCTGCCCGGACTCAACCCAATCAATGAGCGATCCCACGCCCCTGCCTCAACGCGAAGACAACGACGACGCGCTCGGTCTTTGCCAGGCTGTCCTGTTCGACCTCGACGGCACACTGGCCGATACCGCGCCGGATCTTGCGGCCGCCGTCAACAAAATGCGCCATGATCGCAGCCTCCAGATGGTGCCGCTCGAAGACCTGCGGCCGCTCGCGTCCGCGGGTGCGCGCGGGCTGATCGGCGGGGCGTTCGGCATCGGCCCCGAGGATCACGAGTTCGCGTCGATGCGCGAGGAGTTTCTCGCCAACTATGAAGCAGACTTGTGTATCGAGACCACGCTGTTTCCCGGCATTCCCGAATTGCTCGACGATCTCGACGCGCGGGGCGTGCGCTGGGGCATCGTGACGAACAAAGTAGCAAGGCTCACCGAGCCGCTGATCGCGCAACTCGGCCTCGAAGAGCGCGCCGGCTGCGTGGTGAGCGGCGACACGACCCCGCATTCGAAGCCGCACCCCGCGCCCCTGTTGCACGCCGCACGTGAGCTGGATGTGGTGCCGGAGCGCATCGTCTACGTCGGCGACGACTTACGCGATGTGCAGGCGGGTTTTGCGGCCGGCATGAAGACCATCGCGGCCGCTTACGGTTACTGCGGCAACGACATTCCGCCGACGCAATGGCACGCGCAGCATGTCGTGCACTCGCCCTCGGAATTGCAGAAGCTGCTACGCGACATCGAGTGAAGGGCTGAGCGGCTGAGCGCATACAGTGAACGCGGCAGACATGGCGTACGCAATGCGGCGCGTTGCCGCTTCGCCACGACAGCGCAGCAGCCTACCAGGACGACAAGACATCAAGGCAATCAGCCAGGACGTGGCCGTCAAACTATTGTAAAATCTCCGTCTGGCCCAGACATTTTGGGCAACGAACCGCGGGGGCGACCTGGTTTCGACAGGGGTTGCGAAGCGGCTAGGGCATACCGAGGACCCGTCACCTCGTTAATCAATGGGAAAAACGTAACTGCAAACGACGAAACGTTCGCACTGGCAGCCTAAGGGCCGCCGTCCTCTGCCTAGTTCACTGACGGGCTAGAGTCGCAAGACCGGTAGCAATACCGACAGAGGTCATATACGTCAGTTAAGTCTTGGCGGCGTCACGACGCCAAGGTCGAAAATCTAGTGAATCGCCGTCACGCAGCGTGTTCGTCCGCGTCGTGGTGGTTAAATCAAATGACAGAACTAAGTATGTAGAACTAGTCGTAGAGTGCTTCTGGACGCGGGTTCGATTCCCGCCGCCTCCACCAGAACATCGTTTGAAGCTGCACCATCAAGACTCACTCAAAACCCGTAAGCGGCCTGCTGCTTGCGGGTTTTTTGTTGGCTACCTATAAAACAGAAGGCACGCTCATCGAGCGGGCCTTTTTGCTGGCGCGTATCAAAGCTGCGTGAAGCCAAGGGAATAAACGCATCCCTTCAATCGTTTATTCCCCACGCGCGACCGCACGCTGCGTTCCGCGCGAGACCAACACCAAAATCAGGAGCCGACATCATGCGCAAGACTCTCTTCTGCCTCTCCACGCTGACTCTCCTCGCACTGCAGCAGACTGCTTTTGCCGAAGCCCCGAAGATCGTCGATGGCCGCTTCGTCACGGCGGACGGCATGACGCTCTATACCTTCGACAAAGACACCACGCCCGGCACGAGCGCCTGCACCGGCGGCTGCACGAGCTATTGGCCTGCTGCGGTAGCGAGCTCGTCGGACAAGCCGTCAGGCGACTGGACCGTGATTCCGTCGGCCGACGGCAAACAGCAATGGGCTTATAAAGGCCATCCACTGTATCGCTACGCGGCCGACAAGCAAGCGGGCGACATGAAGGGGGACGGCTTCAAGGACATGTGGCACACGGCAAAGCCATAACCGATAGCCGCTGAACGACGGGCCAGAACCGAGAGACTTTGTAAAAACACTCAATCGAAAACGCCGGCTGCAAGCCGGCGTCTCGAACGAATACAAAACGGAACACGAAAGCGCTGATTCGCTTATTCGTCTTTAGGACACTGCAAATTACACCCGTTCGGATCGCCATTGTCGCCGCGCTTGCGCATGGCTGACTTTTTGTTGGACTGGAATTTGTCCGAGGGCGCGGACGCCGCAAATGGCATCTGCGGATGCTCGGCAAGACGGAACTGATCTTGCAGGATACCGCCCGGCACACCCGGCGAATTCTGTGCGAAAGCAACCGAAGCGGTGGCGAGAAGCACCCCGGCCGTCGCTGCCGCAGCACATGCGTGAAGAAGAACTTTCATATCGGTTCAGCGCGGCATAGCGCGCGGTTAAGGCGTAAGCGGAAGGATAGAGATTATCCCAAACAAACGCCCGTCGCAGCGGCGACGGCACCAATTTGTTTACAGTTGCTTACACCGCACCTGGACCAAGTCCCACATCGAGATCGAGCAGCTTGCCGCAGTCGCGTGGATCGTAACCTTCGAGCTGTTCGACGCCATGCCGAAACGCCGCGCCGCGCAGCAAACCGATCACCGTTGCGAGCGGCGCGCGCTCCAGGCGGGCGCGGTCGCAGGCGAAGTAATAGTCTTCGTCGACGATCGGAATGAAGTCGAGCCCGAAGTGATGCGCCGCCGGCTCGACGCCAAAACCCACGTCTGCCATGCCGCTTGCCACGAACGCCGCGATCGCCGAGTGCGTGAGTTCCGCCGACGCATAGCCGTTGACCCGATCCGGATCGACTCCGACTTTTCGTAGCGCGAGATCGAGCAGCATGCGCGTCCCAGAACCGGGCTGACGATTGACGAAGCGAATGTCGTCGCGCGCGAGATCGCTCAGGGCGCCGATGCCCTTTGGATTCCCCTTGCCGAGAAAGAGGCCCTGCTTGCGCTTCGTCAGATGCACGAGCACGTGACGCTGCGGATCGAGCCAGCGCCGATAGGTATCGGCGCATGCCGCGCGAAACTCGCCTAGCGGCAAGTGAAAGCCGGCCAGATCACATTCGCCGCGGGCGAGCGCGCTCACCGCGTCCGCGCTGTCGCGGTATTTGATATCGACCGGCAAGTCGTTTGCGACCAGCGCCGTCACCAGCGCCGCCACGGCGTAACCGTGCGACGCGTAGATCCGCACGTCGTCGGCGGCCGGCGCGAGCCAGCGGTTCAGGTCGCTGGCGACTTCGCTCGCCAGCGCCTGCATGTTGCCGTCGAGCCGCTCGCCGCACAGGCGCTGCGCGCGCAGCACGGCCTGACCGAGCTCGGACAGCACCGAACCTCGCCCACGCTCCTTCGCGATCAGCGGGCCACCCAAACGCTCCTCGATGCTGCGCAACAAACCCCACGCGTGGCGGTAGGACAAACCCTTAAGCGTCGCCGCCTGCGCGATGCTGCCGGATTCGTCCACCAGCGCCAGCAGCGGCACGACGTCCGACAGGCTTGCCTCACGGCCATCCGGGCCCTTCACAACCAGTTGCGCCTGGCACTCGATCCTGATCATATATGTTCAACTCTTTCCTATTGCACGAGGCGTATCACCCGCCTATTGTTCGGCTATCCCATATCGAATATACGAAGCATATGTGCGCGCATTATGAATGACAAGTGCATATATGACTTTGGAGGAGCCCCCACTTGGACGATTCCATCGCCGTCGCGCCGGAGCAGTTGGTGCAGCGTCACGCGCAGCCGGGCAGGTCGCTGCTAGCGGTACTGCACGCCATTCAGGACGAACTCGGCTACGTGCCGCCCGACACGGTTGCGCCTCTCGCACGTGCCATGAACCTGTCGCGCGCGGAAGTGCACGGTGTCATCACCTACTACCATCACTTCCGCACGCAACCCGCCGCACCCGTCACGGTGCAACTGTGCCGCGCCGAAGCATGCCGCAGCATGGGCACCGAGGCGCTCGCACAGCATATCGAGGCGCAGACTGGCTGCCGTTTTGATGCGGAGCATCGGCATGACGCGACGGTCGAACTGGAATCGGTCTACTGCCTCGGACAATGCGCACTGTCGCCGGCGATGATGGTCAACGGCACGCTGCACGCGAAAGTGACACCGCAAAAGTTCGACGCGCTCTTCGCCGCCGCCAACAAATGCGTGGAGGTGACGGCATGACGCGCATTTACGTTCCCTGCGATTCGTCGGCGCTCGCGCTCGGCGCCGATGCTCTGGCTCAAGCGATCGAATCCGAAGCCGCACGCCGCGGCATTGCAATCGAACTGGTTCGCAACGGTTCACGCGGTTTGCTGTGGCTCGAACCGCTCGTCGAAGTTGCGACGGCTGAAGGCCGAGTTGGCTATGCGAACGTCGAAGAGAGCGACGTTGCCGCGCTGTTCGACGCCGGCTTCATCGAAGGTGGCGAGCACGCCCGCCGTGTCGGTGTGGTCGATGACATACCGTATCTGAAGAAGCAGCAGCGCCTGACCTTTGCGCGCATCGGCATCACCGATCCGCTTTCCGTCGACGACTACGTCGCCCACGGCGGCCTCGAAGGTCTCAAGCAAGCATTGAAAACCGACGGCGACGCCGCCTGTGAAGCGCTGATCGAATCCGGCCTGCGCGGCCGCGGCGGTGCAGCTTTCCCCGCCGGCATCAAATGGCGCACGGTACGCGGCGCGAAAGCGGCGCAGAAATACATCGTCTGCAATGCGGATGAAGGCGACTCAGGCACCTTCTCCGACCGTCTCGTGATGGAAAGCGACCCGTACGTGCTGATCGAAGGGATGATCATTGCGGGCGTCGTGACCGGTGCGACAGTCGGCTATATCTACGTGCGCAGCGAATATCCGCACTCGATCGCGACGCTCGAAGCCGCGATCGCCAAAGCGCGCGCCGCCGGTTGGCTGGGCGACAGCGTGCTCGGCTCGGCGGCGCACCGCTTCGAACTGTTCGTGGCGAAAGGCGCAGGCGCTTATGTCTGCGGCGAAGAAACCGCGCTGCTCGAATCGCTCGAAGGCAAACGCGGCATCGTGCGCGCGAAGCCGCCGGTGCCGGCGCTAGTCGGCCTTTACGGCCAGCCGACGGTGATCAACAACGTCATCACACTCGCGACGGTGCCGATCATCTTCGCGCGCGGTGCGGCGTTCTATAAAGACTTCGGCATGGGCCGCTCGCGCGGCACGCTGCCGTTCCAGCTCGCCGGCAATGTGAAGCAAGGCGGCCTGGTCGAGCTGGCGTTCGGCGTCACGCTGCGCGAACTGCTCTACGACTACGGCGGTGGCACGGCAAGCGGACGCCCGGCACGCGCCGTGCAGGTCGGCGGCCCGCTCGGCACGTATTTGCCGGAAAGCCAGTGGGACATCCCCATGGACTACGAAGCGTACGCGGCCGTCGGCGCGGTGGTCGGCCACGGCGGCATCGTCGTGCATGACGACACGTCGAATCTCGCCGAACTCGCGCAATACGCGATGCACTTCTGCGCGCTGGAATCGTGCGGCAAATGCACGCCGTGCCGGATCGGCTCGACGCGCGGCGTCGAAGTGATCGGACGGATCCGCAACGGCGATACGTCCACGCGGCAAGTGCAGTTGCTGCGCGATCTGTGCGACACGATGGTGTCCGGTTCGCTCTGCGCGATGGGCGGCATGACGCCGTTCCCGGTATTGTCCGCGCTCGACCATTTCCCCGAAGACTTCGGTCTCGACAACGTACACGACCACGCGCCCAAAGCGGCTGCGGCCTGACCCAGGAGCCTCACATGTCCGATGTGCTCAACTCCCCTGCTGGCGCCCCGAAGGAAGTCCCCTTGGGTGGCGGCTGCGGCTCCGGTAACTGCGCGTGCAAATCGCAAGCACAAGCGCAACGTGCGCCCCGCTCGTTCTTTGACGACACCGACTACGGCACACCCGCGCGTCATGCCGACGTCGACGTCACGCTGGAAATCGACGGCCAGGCGGTGACGGTTCCGGCCGGCACTTCCGTGATGCGCGCCGCCGTCGAAGCCGGCGTCAACGTGCCCAAGCTCTGCGCGACCGATTCGCTCGAACCGTTCGGCTCGTGCCGTTTGTGCCTGGTCGAGATCGAAGGCAAGCGCGGCTACCCCGCTTCGTGCACGACGCCTGTCGAAGCCGGCATGAAGGTCCGCACGCAAACCGATCGTCTGCAATCGCTGCGCCGTAACGTGATGGAGCTGTACATCTCCGATCACCCGCTCGACTGCCTCACTTGTCCCGCCAACGGCGACTGCGAATTGCAGGACATGGCAGGTGTCACCGGCCTGCGCGAAGTACGCTACGGCTTCGATGGCGCGAACCATCTGAAGGACAAGAGGGACGAATCGAATCCGTACTTCACGTACGATCCGTCGAAGTGCATCGTCTGCAATCGCTGCGTACGCGCGTGCGAAGAAACGCAAGGCACGTTCGCACTGACCATCGCAGGGCGCGGTTTCGAATCGCGCGTGGCGGCAAGCGAAAACAAGCCGTTCATGGAATCGGAATGCGTATCGTGCGGCGCGTGCGTCGCCGCGTGTCCGACCGCGACCTTGCAGGAGAAGACCGTCATCATGCTCGGCCAGGCCGAGCATTCGGTGGTCACGACGTGCGCGTATTGCGGCGTCGGCTGCTCGTTCAAGGCTGAGATGAAGGGCAACGAGGTCGTGCGGATGGTGCCGCACAAGAACGGCCAGGCCAACGAAGGCCACGCG
>NZ_JALQCK010000109.1:0-1747 GCF_030464835.1 Paraburkholderia sp. WS6 | reverse complement strand
GTCGGTCATGCGCTGGCGCAGTGGACTGGCGTTTGCCTGTGAGGAGGTCATGATTCGGCTCCTGTTGGAGAGCGAGGCGGATTGCCTCATTCGCCAACATACGGAACCGCGCGGCGGACCTCCCATGAACCGCACGCGCTGGCCGGAGCCCCCTACCGCGCGAGCGGTTTCGTTCTTCGGCCAGATGGAGCCATTCGGCCAATGCCCGCGATCGTCCCTTCATAGGGGGACAGGGGACGCACATCGCGGACGGGATCGTCGATCTCGCCGCAATCTCATATGCGACGCGGTTCACGGCATTAGTCGCTGGCGGTGGCGCGAGAGAACGAATTCTGGAACTCCCGTCCAGTCTTGTACAAGTGGCCTAGTGGCACTAACCTGACCACCATGCACCGGCGCGAATCGCGTCGATCCGACGTCGTGTTGCGGCAGGGTAAACCCTGTGGATGGGTGACATGGAACAAGACGAATTCAGTGTCTTTGAGCGTCAGGGCTGGGAAACGGTCGCACAACCGTATCACTCGTATTTCGGCGAATTGACGATGCAGTCCAATGATGCGCTGCTCGACGCGCTTGAGGTACGTGCCAGCGTCCAGCTTCTTGATGTCGCGTCGGGGCCCGGCTATCTTGCGGCTGCTGCGGCGCGTCGTGGCGCCGATGTCGTCGGCGTCGATTTCGCGGACGCGATGGTTCAGCAAGCGCGACGCATTTTTCCCGACCTCGCATTCCGGTCCGGCAGTGCCGAAGATCTGCCTTTTCCGGATATGAGTTTTGACGCGGTCGGTATCAGCTTCGGAATGCTGCATTTCTCTCGTCCCGAGGCGGCGCTCGCCGAAGCGTTTCGGGTGCTGCGCCCGGGCGGCAGAATCGCGTTTACCGTTTGGGCGCCTCCGGACCAGGCCGTTGGATTTGGGATGGTGCTCAAGGCCATTGAGAAGTACGGCCGCATGGATGTCCAACTACCTCCCGGGCCTCCGTTCTTCCGCTTCAGCGACTCACACGAATCGGAGCGTGCGCTGCTTGATGCGGGCTTCGTTGAGCCCCGCATCAAGGAAGTCAGTCAAACTTTGCGTATCCGCGCGCCCGAAACGCCTTTCGACGTTCTGATGCGCGGCGGTGTGCGCGTCGCGGCGATCTTGAAGGCGCAGTCACCGGAGGCGCTGGCTTCGATCCAGAAAGCTGTGTCCGACGATGCGGCAACGTATACGGACAACGGCGAGGTGCGAGTCCCGATGCCGTGTGTGCTCGCGTCTGCAAGAAAGCCCTGAATGGTCGGCGGCAGTACGTTGGGCCTCCGTAGCCTCGCTCCTGCCCGGTAACGGCGCGCAGCGGTGTCGGCCTTTGGTGCAACGAAAGGAAAAACGCGTGGATCGACGTTGTACAGACCAGCGTTCTGGTGGCACGTTGGTGGTCGACCTGAGCTCGCTGCTGATTGCTTTCCAAACGATCTCTCTTGGCGACAGTTCCAGTGCCGCGTGCGGCCAACGCTTCTTTCATCCGCGTGCCTGAAAGTAACGCGCCAAAAATGTCTACATTGCATGATAAGCAGGCTGGCGCGCTCTTCCAGCTCGTTCGAAGAAAGCCAGGAAGAGTGGCAATGACCACCGTCTCGTCTCGACGCCTGAGCGGACGGTGACGGCTTCCTGGCGGCTGACCGGAGTGGGTCGATCAGAGCCGGTCGTCGTCGGGCTCAGTTCGTTAAGGGTTGTTCGACGCCTGCCATCGTCCGCAGGAATGTGAGTGCGCC
>NZ_JALQCK010000108.1:0-1812 GCF_030464835.1 Paraburkholderia sp. WS6 | reverse complement strand
GGGCAAACCCATTCTGTATTTCGCGGACGCTTCGCACGTCGTCGAAACCGACGAATCTGATGGCGTTGCGCAACGTAGATAGCGGATCTGGCAGCAATAGCCCGGGCCGTCAGCGCTCGAAAGTCAACGGATGTGCCGCAACACGGCCGAACGCATATCGGATACTCGTCGCATTCGTGCCGATGCAGGCCACATTTAAGGCAACCGAGGAGAGGGGTTGACCAGAAACGGAATACGCGAAGCGAGCCCTCACGTGTGGCGGGCGTCGCTTGCGCCAACTCGAGAAAGAGAAGGGCGAGAATCGGAGACTTGAAATGCCGGCGCGCAGCTCTATCGCCGCACAAAACGACGTTGTAGGGTGTTCTGCAGTTGATTCGCTGCGTCACGCGTAGAGCCCGACAGCACTTCCCGCACTCGGCGGTATCGTGCCGCCCTCAGCCGATGCCGCCGTCAATGGTCACTTCACCGCCGGTAATGTAGGAAGCGTCGTCCGAAGCCAGGAACAGCACCAGCCGCGCGACTTCGTCCGGCGTCCCGAGTCGCTGCATCGGAATCATGCTCTTGTAGTGTGTCAGCTGCTCAGCAGAATTTTGCCCAAGCATTGGCGTGTCGATGATTCCCGGATAAATCGAGTTCACGCGTATGCCGAGCGTCGCGAATTCCGACGCCGCAAGCTTCGTCATGCCGCGGACCGCCCACTTGGTGCTTGCATAGGCAAACATGCCCGGGACGTTGTTCAAGGCAGCGTTGGAACAAACATTGATGATCGCCCCGCCTCCCGTCTTGACCATGACCTCAGACGCCGCACGCATGCCCAGGAACACGCCGAGCTGGTTGACGCGATAGTGGAGCTGCCACAGCGTCACGTCGGTTTCCATCAGAGCGGCAGGTTTAAAGACGCCGGCATTGTTCACCAGGACGTCGATCCGCTCGAAGCGGTCGAGCGTTTGGCGCATCACCTCGGCCCAACCGCCTTCGTCGCCAACGTCGTGGCGAACAAAGTGTCCGGAACTGCCAAAGCTCGCCGCTATGTCTTCGCCCCGTTCATCTATATCGGTGACAACGACTTTCGCTCCGTGCTCGGCGAACAGCTTCGCCTCGGCGGCGCCCTGCCCGCTGGCAGCCCCCGTGACGATCACAACTTTGCCTTGCATGTTTCTCATATCACGCCTCCTTGGTTGAGGTGATACAGGCAAACCCGATCGGCAATCGGAGCCTTCGACGGAACGGGACCGGTTGGCAACCGCGCCACGATCCCCATCCGGTCTTTACCATTCGACTTTCGTGCGCTGCGGCCAGAGGAAACGCGCGGTGTCGGCGCCCGTGTAATCCGGGTCGAGATACACATGCATTCGCTTGATCAAGCCTTCGTCGTTGAACTCGAATATGCTGCAGAAGCGGCCGCCGGGCGTCTGGCCGCCGCACCACTCCACGTTGTCGCTGCTGGTGCCTTCGGTTGTCCCTTCGGCCGCAACGAGATTGCCTTGCTCGATATAGAGCAGATCATCGACATGATGGAGGCTGCTTAGCCTGGTCGGCTGTATGCCGCGCGCAAGTTCCATCAATGCGTCGAAACCTCGGCCGATGCCGAACTTGGGGAAGAAGAACTGAAAGTCCTCGATAAACAGCTCGGCTGGAAATTCCCGATCTATACGCCGGAAGTATTCCTTGACCGTCGAAATATGGCTCATGGGTTTTCCTTATGCGTTGATCGCGTCATGCTTGCGGCACCCCTGTCTGTCACGAGTTGCGCGGCGCACTATTGAACTCCCCGGGTGGCCAGTGCATCGGCGGTAAAGTAGTTCGCCGGCA
>NZ_JALQCK010000107.1:0-2550 GCF_030464835.1 Paraburkholderia sp. WS6 | reverse complement strand
CGAAGGACTAAACCGCTCGCGCGGTAGGGGCTACGGTCTGACGCTGGAGGTCAGGGAAACGCCGGTCACGCGGCTTTATGTTGGCGAATGAGGCAATCCGCCTCGTTCTTCAACAGGAGCCGAATCATGACCTCCTTACCGGCAAACGCCAGCCCACTGCGCCAGCGCATGATCGACGACATGCGCATGCGCCAGCTTGCCCCCAAGACGCAGGACATTTATCTGCACATCGTGCGTGAGTTCGCCCGGTTTCTCGGGCGCTCACCTGACACGGCCACCGTCGAGGACCTGCGCCGCTACCAGCTCTATCTGGTGGACCACGGCACATCGGCCGTGTCGCTAAACCACGCGATCACCGGCCTGAAGTTCTTCTTCACGGTCACGCTCGACCGGCCCGAGCTGATGGTCAGGATGCAACCGGTGCGCGTGCCCCGCATATTGCCCGTCGTGCTCAGTCCCGATGAAGTGCGGCGACTCATCGAGGCGGCCGCCAACCTGAAGCACCAGACCGCGCTGTCGGTCGCGTACGGGGCGGGGCTACGCGCCAGCGAAGTGGTCGCGCTGAAGGTCACCGACGTCGACAGCGAACGCATGACACTGCGCATCGAGCAGGGTAAGGGTCGCCGTGACCGCTACGCCATGCTCTCGCCGGTGCTGCTCGAGCGTCTGCGTGTGTGGTGGCGCGTGGCCCGTGCGCAGGGCAGGATGCCCGATGGTGGGTGGCTGTTTCCCGGGCTCGATCCGCTCGATCAGTTAAGCACGCGACAGTTGAATCGTGCCATTCATGCCGCCGCCGAGGCTGCGAACATCGACAAGCGCGTGTCCATGCACACGCTGCGGCATAGCTTCGCGACACACCTCCTTGAACAGAAGGTGGACATCCGCGTGATCCAGGTGCTGCTCGGCCATGCGAAGCTCGAGAACACCGCGCTCTACGTCCAGGTGGCCACCGACCTGCTGCACGAGGTCACCAGTCCGCTGGACCGTCTGCCCTCCGAGTAGGCCCGCGCGCTGTAGCGCCTCATGCTGGAGGTTGCGGACATCTTCCGCAGCCACGGGCCAGCGTGGCGGACCACGACACACCTGAGCCTGGGGCAGCTGAAGGTCATGTCGGCCATCGAACGGTGCCGCACGGCGGCACTGGGCGGACATGTGCTGCGCTGTTCAGGCTGCGCAAGGACAGAGGTGTCCTTCAACTCGTGCCGGGACCGGCATTGCCCGAAGTGCCAGGCCAGTGCCGCACACCGCTGGCTGGAGGCACGCCAGGCCGATCTGCTACCCGTCGAGTACTTCCACGTCGTCTTCACGCTGCCCGCGCCAATCAGCGCGATCGCCTGGTACAACAAGCGACTTGTCTACGGACTGCTGTTCGACATCGCCGCCGACACGCTGCGCACGATCGCCGCAGATCGCAAACACCTCGGCGCCCAGATTGGCGCCACGCTCGTACTGCACACCTGGGGCTCGGCGCTCACACATCACCCGCACGTGCACGGCATCGTGCCCGGCGGCGGGCTGTCGCCTGACGGTGAGCGCTGGATCGCCTGCCGCCCCGGCTTCTTCCTGCCCGTGCGCGTACTCTCGCGCCTGTTCCGGCGCCGCTTCCTCGAAGCACTCGCAGACGCACACCGGCGCGGCCAGTTGCAGTTCTTCGGCGAGTACACCGGGCTCGCTGATCCCGCTACCTTTGCCCGGTGGCTTGCGCCGCTACGTACCTGCGAATGGGTGGTCTACGCCAGGCGCCCGTTCGCCGGACCGGAAGCGGTGCTCGAGTACCTCTCACGCTACACGCACCGCGTCGCCATCTCCAACCAGCGCCTCGTCGCCTTCGATGAGCGCGGCGTGACGTTCCGCTGGAAGGACTACCGTGCAAAGGGACGCACCCGCTACAAGACCATGACCCTCGAAACCGGCGAATTCATGCGCCGCTTCCTGCTCCATGTGCTGCCCGGTGGCTTCCATCGCATCCGTCACTACGGACTGCTGGCCAACCCGGTGCGCCGCGCCAGTCTCGCGAAGGTGCGGGACCTGCTGCACGTCGCACCCGAGATCAGCCCGCCACCGGATGACACCGTCATCCAGACGCGGCCCGTCTTCATCTGCCGGCACTGCGGCGCACCGATGATCGTCATCGACATCCTCGCGCGCAGCGCCCCGATCCGCGCACCGCCGATGCGCCGGAGTCAGACATGAGCGCATCACTTGCTCGATCTGCCTGTCGAACGTCGGCTCTGCGGCAACGCGGCCCACGAGCGGACGTTTGCGCCTGTCGCTTCGCGCAGTCCCTCGCACGTCCGCTTCGCCACCACAATTGCGCCACTGCACCGCTTCATCACTGCGTCAGCGCGCATCAAGCATCCCGCGTGGCCGCGCCGCATCCGGCACCGCTGGGCATCCTGACCGATCAATCGCCATAGCCGCGAAGCTCCAACCGCATCGGGGCACTCCGCGGTTTCCTCCATCGAGGCTTATTCGACGCCTGCCTACACGCGCAGAGGCACCGTCACATTCCTGTGGTCGATGGCAGGCATCGAATAACCCTTAACGAAC
>NZ_JALQCK010000106.1:0-2739 GCF_030464835.1 Paraburkholderia sp. WS6 | reverse complement strand
CTAAGGCAGTCGAAGGTGTTGTTTGCTCACTTGACACCGGGCCCGCTAATGGGTGTCAGCGATCCGGGCGGCGATGTCGAACGGCCCATATTGGCCGCGTGCCGCCGCATGCAACCCGGATAAGATGACCCGCCAGCCTTCCGTTTGTTCGAGAATCAGCCTTTCAGGCGGTGCAGATTGCCCGACCCGTCCTCACCGAATCAAACCGCGAGTCGAGCGATCAAGAAAATCGTAAAAAGGCTTAACCTCGGCATGGGCTGTTGCAATTTCAGCAATCTCCGGTTTCGCTTCGTCAAGCGTCTTCCCGCTACGGTAAAGCAGCTTGTAGGCATTCCGGATAGCTTGTATCGCCTCCTTGCTGAAGCCACGGCGTTGTAGCCCCGTGGTATTCACTCCGACAGGTGAAGCGTGATTGCCTTGAGCAATAACAAACGGCGGCACATCTTGCGCGACACCAGAACAACCTCCCACCATAACGTGCGCTCCGATGACGCAGAATTGATGGACTGCGCACATACCGCCGATGATCACGTGATCATCCACGATAACGTGACCGCCTAGCGTTGCATTGTTTGCCAGAATGCAATGGTCACCAACAATGCAATCGTGGGCAACGTGAGCATTGACCATCAGAAGGTTGTCGTTTCCGACCTTGGTGATACTGCCTCCTTGGACTGTGCCGCGATGGATCGTGACACTCTCCCGGATTCTGTTGCGATCGCCCACTTCCACGACAGTTGGCTCTCCGGCGTACTTCAAGTCCTGGTTGTCTTCCCCGATCGTGGCGAAAGGATAGATTGTGTTCTCTCGGCCAATGCGGGTGTGCCCGCTTACGACAACGTGCGACTTAAGGACGGTGCCTTCGCCAATCTCGACGTCACCGCCTACACAGCAATAGGGACCAATGCGAACGCGAGCCCCAATGACGGCACCTTCTTCAATAACTGCGGTCGGGTGGATGACAGCCGTTTCATCAATCACAAATGTAGCCTCTGAGGAATGTCAGGATTGGACTTTAGCTCAAATTAAATGCTTGAGCAGCAAGCTGTGATTCGCTTTCCGGGCTGACTAAATGAGTCTTCGATTTCGCTCGGCGCATAGCTTTCAATTAGCTATCGACAGCTGAAACTAGGGGAGATTGTTGACGCCCATTAGCGGGCCGGTGTCAAGTGAGCAATCCACATCCCCGGCTGCACCAGCAGCCGTTTCCCAGTTCTCCGAATGCAGCGGCCAACCGCGCCCGTTTCTTCATTTGCTGGCTGCGACGGAACGCGCCAGACACCCATCTGGATCAAGCGAAGGGCAATACTGCTGGTGCCTTTCGCCTTGCGGCTATGCCGCCCCGGAAGAACTTTGGTGCCGTAATGCGTCCATGGGGTTCGCACAATTGCGTGGGCTGCCGGGTTGTCGGCGCCAATCCACAGCTGGCTCGCATTCCGGGCGATCCGCTTTTACTGCATATCGGGGACGGCGGCACGGCATCCCATTCAATCTCGGTGGCTGTTCGCCAGTCAACAATCAGGGCTTGCCGGTCGCCGTCGAAACTCTTATGCGAAGCAGCGCGTCGTATCGAATGGTTTGTGCTCCTTGAGCATATGGAAGCATGCGCGGGCGAGCTTGTGCGCCAGGGCCTTGCGCGCCAGGATGGTATTGGTCTTGCCTTTCTTTCGCTCGTAGAAACGTTTGGCCTCGGCGCAATAGCGCAGCGCAAAATTGGCCGCCTCGATGAACGCCCAGGACAGATACGGGTTGCCATTCTTTGTGTTGCCTTCGCCTTTCTTTTTGCCGTTGCTTATACGCTGGCTGTCCACGCACCGCGCATAGGAAGCGAAGTTACCCGCGCTGGCGAAGCGCTCGATGGTGCCCACCTCCAGCAGAATGACAGTTGCAAGGGTTTGGCCGATGCCCGGCACCGTGGTCAGCAGGGTGTAGTCCGCGTCTGGCGTGACCTTTTGTTGAAGACGCTTTTCCACGATAGCGATCTGCGTGGAGAGCGTCGTGATGACCGCGACGTTCGCCCGAAGCGCGAGTGCGACGTCCTCTGGCAGGTGCATTTGCTTGATGGTTTCTTCGTCGAGTCGGATGACCTGATTGCTCGTGATTCGCTTGCCGAACTGGCGTGCCGTTATGTTCTCCACCGCGAGAATGTGGCTCGTGCGGCTTCGCACGAGCTGCATGCGTTTCCTCGCAAGATCACGGACGGCACGCTGTTGTGGTGGCAGGATGGTGCCTGTCGGGAGTATCCCCAGGCGCAACAGGTGAGCCAGGTAGCGCGCGTCGGTCTCGTCGCCGCTGTACTTGAGCCCGTCGTATTTCTTGATCGCGGTGGTGTTGGCCAGATGCACCACGAAGCCGGCGGCCTGCAGGCCGTCGACAAGCCAGTACCAGTTATACGTCGATTCGATTACGACGCCAGCCAGCTCGGCTTGCCACGGGGCAAGGAACGTCAGGATCTTGGCCAGCTCGTTCGGCAGCCGCTTCTCGGCGACCACGCGGTCAGTTTCGTCGATCACGCTCACCACGCTGTTGTTCGAATGCAGGTCAATGCCGCTATAGTTCATGATGGGCCTCCTTCCGGTTAAAGCGCTGTTGGCAAACTCACTTTAACCCCGTCGCCCGTCAGGGCGGCGGTGGAGGCCCGCTAGATGATTTTCAATCATGGCGCATGTCCCGACCGTCCGAAACTGGCCGAAGAACGAAACCGCTCGCGCGGTAGGGGGCTCCGGCCAGCGCGTGCGG
>NZ_JALQCK010000105.1:0-2904 GCF_030464835.1 Paraburkholderia sp. WS6 | reverse complement strand
GCATATTCCCGAGATCGTCATAGTTGCGCCCCTTGCCGATCACACGCACGTGTGCGCCAACTCCGAGAATAAGGTCATCGCGTTTGAGCGCGGTCATCTCGGAGAGGCGCAGGCCTGTCTGCACGGCGACCAGCATGAAGGCGTGGTCACGTCGGCCAGACCAGGTGCGCTGATCCGGCGCAGCGAGCAAGGCATCGACTTCGGGACGCGTCAGGAAGGGAACCAGGGTGCGGGTGAAACGCTTGCTCGGAATGGCGAGCACACGCTGAATCTGCGCTGAATGGGCTGGCGCTTCGAAGGCCACATACCGGAAGAACGAGTGGATCGCCGTGAGACGCAGATTACGGCTGCGAATGCTGACGCCCTGACGCTTCTCCAGGCCGTCCAGAAATGCAACGATCAAGGGGGCGTCGATTTCCTCGAAATTCATACGTGAGGGCTGCTTGTGCAGACGTTGTTGCGCGAACTTCAGAAATTGACGGAAGGTATCGCGATAGGAGCAGATCGTGTGAGGGCTCGCCTGGCGCTGCTGCATCAGGCGCTGAGTAAAGAAACGCTCCAGCAGCGGAGCAAAGGCGGGGGGCGCGTTCATGACCGGTTCTCCCAGTGCTGCTCGAGTCGGCGCATCGCTTCGCGCATCAGTTCCGGTGACGCGCTCAGATACCATTGAGTATCGGCGACGTGGACATGGCCGAGATAGGCTGACAGGACGGGCAGGCGGCGCTCGGGGTCCTGTCCTGAACGGTACCAGCGTACAAGTGTATTTGTTGCAAACACGTGCCTCATGTCGTGTAGACGTGGGCCATGACTGTCTGCTGGACCCCGCAAGCCGATCTGCCGGGACAACGCATAGAAGTGGCGATGAATCTCGCCGCTGTCCAGACGATTCCCCTGGTTGGAAACGAACAGATAGGAGGACACCGGTCGATTCGCCCAATGGCGTTCGCGGCGAGCAATGTAGTCGGCAAGTACCTTGCAGGTCGAGGCATGCAGGGGGATGAGTCTGGACTTGCCAAACTTGGCACCGCGAATGGTCAATACTGCCGCTGCCAGATCCACGTCCTGAAGCTCCAGATTGCGCGCTTCACCCAGACGCATGCCCGATACGCTCAACAAGCCAAACAGGCAATGATACGTCCATGGTTGCAGTTCATCACGCTGGAAGCGGCAAGGTATCTGGAGCGCGGCATGGAGTAACCTGCGAATCTCGCCGTCCGAGTACAGGTAGGGTCGGGCACGTTTCGGTGCGAAAGGCAGCAGGCCAGGTGCAGGAATCTGCGTACGTGGGTCGGTCGCACTTCGATAACGTGCGAACTGGCGCACGAAACTTAGGCGTCGCGCCCAGTTTGCGGGTTGGACGTTTGAAGGTTGCTGGGCCCACCTGAGAGCCAAGGCCTGGGTGATGCAGGAAGCGCGGTGCCGTTCCATGAACGCGACGAAATCAGGCAAGACCTTGCCGGCTTCTTCAAGCTTGAATCCCAGGCTTCTCCTCATGCTGAGATACTCCTGAACGGCCTGCCGGAGCGTGTTCATCGCACACCTCCTGGCCACGGCACGGCTAGTGTACGCAATGCCTTGATGTCGACCTTCGTGTAGATCGTCGTGGTCTGCGGATGATGGTGTCCCAACAGTTCACCTATCTCGCCGAGCGACGCGCCATGGCGCAGCATCTCACTGGCCAGCCCATGACGAAACTGGTGTGCGCCCATGGTTGGGGCATCAATGCCGGCGCGCTGGAGCGCATGCCGAACGATAGAGCCCACGCCACTTGCGCCGCGGAAGCCGGTGACAGGCGCCTTTGCGCGCAAAAACACACGACGACTCGTGCTATGCGGTCGCCCGTATCGAAGGTATGCGGCAATCGCCTTGCCGACATCGGTGGGTAAAGGCAGCCCGTTATGCTGACCACTCTTGCCGCGCACGCATAACTGTCCAGTGTTCCAGTCAATATCCTCAAGCTCGAGAAATGCTACTTCCCCTGAACGCAATCCCAGGCGAGCGAGCAGCAGCAAGATGGCGTAATCACGACGACCGACGGCGGTCCGTCGGTCGATACTGGCCAGCAATTGCCGTATCTGTTCTGGTGGAATCGCACGGGGAATTGACGGCATCGACCAGTTGGCCACGACCGGAACGGCAGCGGCTAGATCGAGCGTAATGTCGCCCCGATAGCACGCGTATCGTAAAAAGGATCGCAGCGCGGTGGTCATGAGCTTGGCACGCTTCAAATGCAGCCGTGCCGCCTGACGTTGCACGAATCTCACTACGTCGCCCGCCCGCAAGTGCGAGAGCCCGACGCGACCGTCGCCAAAGCAGTCTTCGAGAAAATCCTTGATGAACGGCACGTAGTTGACGATCGTCGCTTCGGCCAGGGCGCGTGCTTCGCGCAGGTACTCCTCGTATTCTTGTACGCAGGACTCGACAGGGGTTGGCCGTCGCGCCGGTATCCTCAGCCTGGAAATCAAACCCTCACGATCCAGAAAGTCAATGAGGTGTCTGAGCGCGCTACGGTCCCCTGGACAAGGTCGTACACGCCGAGCACGATAGCGCAAATATCGCACCGCGTGATCGGAGCAGACGCTGTGCAAATCAATTCCCGTTCGTTCAAGCCAGCGGCTAAAAGAGGCAGCGAGCCGAACCTTGTACCGCAGTGACTGCACACTGTACCCCTGCTCAGCTATCGAATTCGCAAAGGCGACGATACGCGCCGCGATCGGTCCTTCCGGCGAGCGAGATAAAACGACATGGTCACGAATCGTGCACTTCATGATGGACTCCTTCCCGGACGCCGGGGGGCTGATGGAAGGAATCAAGACTATCTCTATCTCACAACACGCATTTGCCCACGAAATACGGGCTATTGTTCAATTACAAGACATAGTCAGGAAGGGCACATAGTGCCTC
>NZ_JALQCK010000104.1:0-2917 GCF_030464835.1 Paraburkholderia sp. WS6 | reverse complement strand
ACACACCTGTTATAGGATCAAGCCTTACGGGCAATTAGTATCAGTTAGCTTAACGCATTACTGCGCTTCCACACCTGACCTATCAACGTCCTGGTCTTGAACGACCCTTCAAGGGGCTCGAAGCCCCGGGGATATCTCATCTTAAGGCGAGTTTCCCGCTTAGATGCTTTCAGCGGTTATCTCTTCCGAACATAGCTACCCGGCGATGCCACTGGCGTGACAACCGGTACACCAGAGGTTCGTCCACTCCGGTCCTCTCGTACTAGGAGCAGCCCCCTTCAAATATCCAGCGCCCACGGCAGATAGGGACCAAACTGTCTCACGACGTTTTAAACCCAGCTCACGTACCTCTTTAAATGGCGAACAGCCATACCCTTGGGACCGGCTACAGCCCCAGGATGAGATGAGCCGACATCGAGGTGCCAAACACCGCCGTCGATATGAACTCTTGGGCGGTATCAGCCTGTTATCCCCAGAGTACCTTTTATCCGTTGAGCGATGGCCCTTCCATACAGAACCACCGGATCACTATGACCTGCTTTCGCACCTGCTCGACTTGTCGGTCTCGCAGTTAAGCACGCTTATGCCATTGCACTATCAGCACGATTTCCGACCGTACCTAGCGTACCTTCGTACTCCTCCGTTACACTTTGGGAGGAGACCGCCCCAGTCAAACTGCCTACCATGCACTGTCCCCGATCCGGATCACGGACCAAGGTTAGAACCTCAAACAAACCAGGGTGGTATTTCAAGGACGGCTCCACGCAGACTGGCGTCCACGCTTCATAGCCTCCCACCTATCCTACACAGATCGGTTCAAAGTCCAATGCAAAGCTACAGTAAAGGTTCATGGGGTCTTTCCGTCTAGCCGCGGGGAGATTGCATCATCACAAACACTTCAACTTCGCTGAGTCTCGGGAGGAGACAGTGTGGCCATCGTTACGCCATTCGTGCAGGTCGGAACTTACCCGACAAGGAATTTCGCTACCTTAGGACCGTTATAGTTACGGCCGCCGTTTACCGGGACTTCAATCAAGAGCTTGCACCCCATCATTTAATCTTCCGGCACCGGGCAGGCGTCACACCCTATACGTCCACTTTCGTGTTTGCAGAGTGCTGTGTTTTTATTAAACAGTCGCAGCCACCAGTTTATTGCAACCCCTTCACCCTTCTGGCGCAGGCCAGTCAAGCTACAGGGGCGTACCTTATCCCGAAGTTACGGTACCAATTTGCCGAGTTCCTTCTCCCGAGTTCTCTCAAGCGCCTTAGAATACTCATCTCGCCCACCTGTGTCGGTTTGCGGTACGGTCTTGTTAAACTGAAGCTTAGAGGCTTTTCTTGGAACCACTTCCAGTTGCTTCTTCACCGAAGTGAATGGCCTCGCACCCTTGAATTCCGCGCCCGGATTTGCCTGAGCGCCTTCTCCAATGCAAGGACCGGGACTTCCAACACCCGGACAACCTTCCGCGATCCGTCCCCCCATCGCATTTAACAATGGTGCAGGAATATTAACCTGCTTCCCATCAGCTACGCATTTCTGCCTCGCCTTAGGGGCCGACTCACCCTACGCCGATGAACGTTGCGTAGGAAACCTTGGGCTTACGGCGAGGGGGCCTTTCACCCCCTTTATCGCTACTCATGTCAGCATTCGCACTTCCGATACCTCCAGCGCACTTTTCAATGCACCTTCGCAGGCTTACGGAACGCTCTCCTACCATGCACATAAATGTGCATCCGCAGCTTCGGTATATTGCTTAGCCCCGTTACATCTTCCGCGCAGGACGACTCGATCAGTGAGCTATTACGCTTTCTTTAAAGGATGGCTGCTTCTAAGCCAACCTCCTGACTGTTTTAGCCTTCCCACTTCGTTTCCCACTTAGCAATATTTGGGGACCTTAGCTGGCGGTCTGGGTTGTTTCCCTCTTGACACCGGACGTTAGCACCCGATGTCTGTCTCCCGTGATTGCACTCTTCGGTATTCGGAGTTTGCTATGGCGTAGTAATCCGCAATGGACCCCACAACCATGACAGTGCTCTACCCCCGAAGGTGATACACGAGGCACTACCTAAATAGTTTTCGGAGAGAACCAGCTATTTCCAGGTTTGTTTAGCCTTTCACCCCTATCCACAGCTCATCCCCTAACTTTTCAACGTTAGTGGGTTCGGACCTCCAGTACGTGTTACCGCACCTTCATCCTGGCCATGGATAGATCACCTGGTTTCGGGTCTACACCCAGCGACTGAACGCCCTGTTCGGACTCGCTTTCGCTACGCCTGCCCTAATCGGTTAAGCTTGCCACTGAATGTAAGTCGCTGACCCATTATACAAAAGGTACGCCGTCACCCTCTTTCAAAGGCTCCGACTGTTTGTATGCATGCGGTTTCAGGATCTATTTCACTCCCCTCCCGGGGTTCTTTTCGCCTTTCCCTCACGGTACTGGTTCACTATCGGTCGATCACGAGTATTTAGCCTTGGAGGATGGTCCCCCCATCTTCAGACAGGATTTCACGTGTCCCGCCCTACTTGTCGTACACCTAGTTCTTTCAAACTGTTTTCGCCTACAGGGCTATCACCTGCTATGGCAGCACTTTCCAGAGCTTTCGGCTAACAGTAAGAATAAAGAGTACAGGCTGGTCCCATTTCGCTCGCCACTACTCTGGGAATCTCGGTTGATTTCTTTTCCTGCGGTTACTTAGATGTTTCAGTTCACCGCGTTCGCTTCACGTAACCTATGTATTCAGTTACGGATACCTCAAAAGAGGTGGGTTTCCCCATTCGGACATCGACGGATCAAAGCTCGTTTGCCAGCTCCCCGTCGCTTTTCGCAGGCTACCGCGTCCTTCATCGCCTGTGATCGCCAAGGCATCCACCACATGCACTTGTTCGCTTGACCCTATAACGGGTGTGTCTCATGTG
>NZ_JALQCK010000103.1:0-3034 GCF_030464835.1 Paraburkholderia sp. WS6 | reverse complement strand
ATCCGCACATGCGGCTGTACAAAACCGGCTGGCTGGACGGTGGGCGCGGTCGTCATCAAGTCGTGGAATCGAACGCGCTTCGGCAAACTGCTATTGCGATCGGCGGCTCCCGCAATCGATGTGATTCCGGGTTCCCAACAGGCTCATGCCACGGTCCGAACGCGTAGGGTGAATTTCAACAGCAGTCGCGAGCGCTGCCGTGGATTCAACGCTTCGGTCCCCTCATACCCTCGGTTTCCATCGCAGCATTCCGCTCTTCGCAGGCTTCAATGGGTTCCATGGTCTCGTCGATGGAAGCTGTCGCGCGTTCTGTGGCCGCCTTTGTTTCGTCGACGGTGGAACCGGGTCCTCCGTCGTCGTCGCTCGGGGGCTGCAGCATGTCTCGAAGCATGGCCTCCAGCTCCGGCGTGTCCCACGGCGCGCCATGCTGCTCTTTCTTCTTTATGTAGTGCCTGACTTCTGCGTCCTGCTCCGGCGTCAGGGGAAGACCGCGAAATGTACTTTGGGGGGTAGCGTCGGTCATGGTATTGCTCCGGAATTTATCCCATTTTGAGTGTATCCCTGTTGTGGCCAACGAGTCTCTGCTATCGGTCTGCGCATGGACTGATCCGTCCATTCGCATCGGCTCGTCCAGCGAGCGGACGTTGCTGTCGGCACAGATACGAGCCCGGGCGCTTTGCGCGCCGATGCAAATTGCGACGGGTCATGAAGGATGGCAGGAACTATGACAAAACTGTCCGGACAGTTTTCCATCGAGCGCGTGCACAAAAGCTGTACGCTGGTGATTCCCGACTGCGACAGGATCGGACCCAGATGAGCGGATGGCATTCGGCTTTCACAACCTCAGCCGCAGCTATGACGCACTTGGGCACTGCCTAACGTTCTGGGGTTATGACAACGTCGTGAAGGGGACCACGAATATCGGTATCGGACAGACGGGAGGGCGGAAGATGCAACTGATCGAACCGGATGAACGCCAGGCTTTCCTGGCGACCTTGCAGCGCAAGGGACTGACAGAAGGTGAATTCGACCTGCTGGAAACGGATACGACTGACCCCAAGGGCGACGAGAACGTCGGCCTGCAGGGATATGTCACCGTAACCAGACTATCAACACAAATTGCGAGGGAATACCCCATCGGCTTCGAAACCGGTTGGGTGCAGCATTTCAGACAGGATCTCGAAGCCGGCGTCTTCGATAAGCCGGAATGAGATCCCGCTGTTGCGGCGAACTCTCCGAGCGTAGCAAGCAGGTATGGCGAAGTGGACGCGGGATCAACGGCGGGGGAGGGAGTGATGTGGCCTTGTCGATCCGGAGCGATGCGGGCGGCATCGATCAGTAACCCCAAGGCATCCCAGAGCCCAATGCGCCTACGCGGCGGTCTTGACTGGTGTCAGCGTGGCCCTGCCAAGTCGCGCCCTGCAATCTCACAGGTGACCGTCCGCTTACGGGGCGTCGAGTTCGAGCGTCCGAAACTGTGGCCGATAGTTACCGCCTCCACCAAGCCAGATCATGATGTCCTCATACCATTCGCGGCGAACCTTTCCACAAGCTTTTGTGCGATGCCACAACGCTCGCCGCACCTTCATGTGGTATCAGATATAGACTGAAATTGACCTGTATTCAGGTTGCCGCATCGAGTGTCCCGAACGTGTGCGGAACGCGTGATTCAGAATCAGCGGAGGCTCAAATGGCGACTGCAATTATTACCCCCCGGAATGATGGCCCGTACCACATCAAGGGCGACTTCAAGATTACCACTCAAGGCGGGAAAAACATTGAGGTGGATAAGGACGAGGTCTGGCTGTGTCGATGTGGCCACTCGCAGAACAAGCCATTCTGCGACGGTTCGCACAAGAAGTACGAGTTCAAGAGCAATCTTGACGAACAGCCGCAGGAAGGTGAAACACCCTGATGCATCAGGCGCTGTCGACAAGTTCGGCGCGGGCTTCGCACACGCGTCAAGGCTGTGCATTGTCCCAACGAGACTGTGCGTGGTTTCACGCTGCCCGAGCGCGCGCAGGCATACAGGAAAAGCAGACGATGGGGGACGCGAGTGTCGCGGACATCGCTAACCGGAAGGCGCGTTCTTGCAGTGCTCGTACTCTGCCTAGGTGTTACGTGCCTGGCAATTGGCGCGCCGCTGCTGTTCGAGTTGTCAGTGATCAGCCGTGCCATGAGCGATTTTCGGCTGGATGAGGCAGTCGAAAACGCCCGAATTTCCCGTGGCGAAAAGCCTGCTATCGAGGATCTCCTTAACCCGCCATACCTGAAGCGATACGGCCTGGACCTGAACTTGTACGCGGACAAGCACGGCCGTTTTTTGCCAACAGGCTCTGACTGGCAACAATGGGGACTTCGGACAAAGGCGGCGGCGACTGTGATGTGGCTGGGTCATGATCCGCCCGGCACATGGTGGACCTTCGGTCAGATAAGTTGCGTCGATCGCTTTTACGAAGCTTATGGCGACAGCGAGCCGATCGTCGATGTCGCTGATGCTTGCCTCGGCGAGCCACATTGAGCAACGTATGTGCAATCGGGGAGGCGCGGCCGAGCAAGAAGATCGGGACTTCACAAAATGAGCTGGATATCGCGCGCTTCCGGGACAAAACATGTCGCTGAACTCGCGCTGAAGATTGCCGGCTAGCGCCACCAACTCGACCGCGCACGTCTCGCCCGAAACCGATCGAACGTCACCCGCATCCGCAAGGCCCGCGCCCCCCCTTTTTCGTGTCCGCGGGATCAGTTCGTGGTTCTCGAAAGCGGACAGACAGCGCATCATATAAGGTGGCACGCGGTTGCAATCGGCATCCGGCCTGAATGGCCGATGACTTGCCGGCAGACACCAGGGGACGAATGGCTGTTTCACCTTGGAAGCTGCCGTAAAAGTCACTCCGGGTCGAAGGGCAGTTCAGGGTCGGCTACGGTCCTCTGCGCGATGCGCGGTTTGAGACTTCTGGCGCACGTCGGCATCGGGCAGAGTTCGTTAAGGGTTGTTCGACGCCTGCCATCGTCCGCAGGAATGTGAGTGCGC
>NZ_JALQCK010000102.1:0-3130 GCF_030464835.1 Paraburkholderia sp. WS6 | reverse complement strand
CATCCTCGCAAAACTACAAAGACTTTGTACGCGAATCAGCGGAACGGAACACTAGCAAGAGCTGAGCATAAAGGTGTGGGCCGATAGCACGCGTTCGCTGACACTGAGACCTGACATTGGCGGCCATCGATGCGCGAACGGCAGGAGACTGGCCTACAGCTGCCTTACCCACATCGTCGCATGAACGTCGGCTCAGGCCGAACACCCGTCTTCCTATGTGAGTCGACGAACGGCCGTTGTGCCTCTTGAAAGCCGCCGTAGAGGCCGCGCTGGCTCGACGGGCTGCAATGGGTCGCGTGCTGACGCTCGTGGCACGCACGGGTCGATCGCACGACGATGGGTAAGGTACGGCCCATCTCCAGCCGTTCGCCCGATACCGTGCGCGTTCCTCGGAAACCCAAGAGGAATCAGTTGCGCACGCTGAATCCCGTTGTTCATCCTGTTCGGCACGCAACCGACCACGGCCGATGACACCGGACGTACGACTTAGTCGTGCGGGAAATGCCCCGAGATATACTTCCTGCATGGAACTCGACCCCCGCGACCTCGATAAAATCAGTGCCGTCACGTTGCAGCACTACGACGCGCACGCGGAAGATTTCCGCGACGGCACGTACGACCACGACGTCACGCAGAACATCGCGGCGTTGCTGCACCATATCGAAGTCGAGCCCCCTTTTACGATCCTGGATTTCGGCTGCGGGCCGGGGCGAGATCTCAAGGCCTTCACTACACTCGGCCATTGCGCGGTCGGCCTCGATGGCGCCGAGCGCTTCGTTGCAATGGCGCGTGACGCGACTGGCTGCGACGTCTGGCAGCAGGATTTCCTGCATCTCGATTTGCCGGCTGCGCACTTTGACGGCATTTTCGCCAACGCCGCGCTGTTCCATGTCCCGAGTCAGGCGTTGCCGCGCGTGTTGCGGCAATTGCACGCGACGCTGAAGCTCGGCGGTGTGCTGTTCAGCTCCAACCCGCGCGGCACGAATCAGGAAGGCTGGAGCCACGGCCGCTACGGCGTCTTCCATGATCTCGAAGCATGGCGCCGATATATGGCGGGCGCGGGATTCGTCGAAATGGAGCACTATTACCGGCCCGCTGGCTTGCCGCGTGAGCGGCAGCCGTGGCTAGCCAGCGTGTGGCGCAAGCCGGTCGCCTGAAACGCCAGGGGTTGTCACCGTATGCCCGCGTTGGGCTTGGTAGATGCTTGCGTTCAAGCCGCTTTGATGCGGCGCAAGGCAGGCGATTTGCAGCACTGTCCATCGCGTAGAGAAACGGCCAGTCGTGGATCTCGCACAATCGGCGGAAGCGGGGACGCCTGTCGTCGGCCGCGACAGGCAGCGTGCGGCCATGAGTTGACGCTCGCTTGAACCCTGTTAATGTCATCCCTGCGTCCGATTTGCACGGGAAGGCAGCCACTCATCCTCTGCAGATTTCACCTCCAACAGCGCACGCGAAAGTGCGACGCATGGATACAATATAACGACAATGGCGATGGGCGTACGAGAGATGACAGCAACGACAAGCAACAACCTTCGTAGAAAGTGCCTTCTTTCTGCTCCAATGGGATTGGATCTGACTGTACTGCGACGGGCCTTACGGGTACGAGGCGTCGACGTTCTTGTGCCACAAGACTTGACAGCAGGAAGCGATTTGGCGGACGAAATTCAGGCGCAAATCGCTCAAGTCAGCCTCGTCATTGGCGTGCTTTCCGGAAAGGACTCATCCCAGTGGGTTCTTTTCGAACTCGGCATTGCCGCTGCTCTCGGTCGTCGCATTTTGTTAATCACGCCTCCAGATGCGGAGCCAATTCCCTTTTCGCCGCGCCATATGCTTGTTCTTCGAGTCGCCCCGGACAATGAGGAGGCAATTGGCTTCGCGTTAGACCAAATCCTTTCTGCGCCAGAGCGGATGATTGACGATAAGTCATCACAACGGAAAGCGTCTCGCGGCCTTGGTGAAAAGGCAGACGAACTTTGGGGAAGTCTCGAGCATTCTTTGGCTGTTAATGATTGGAAAGGTGTAGAGAATGTCGTATCGGAAGCGCTTAAGTATTCAGACACTGACGTTGTTGTTACTTCGCCAAGACGAGACAAAGGTGCCGATTTTGCTGTGTGGTCTGATTTGCTTGAAACGCTCGTCGGCAATCCGCTTCTCGTAGAGGTGAAGTCTAGAATTCGGCGTCGAGAAGATGCCTTGCGGATAACAAATCAAATTGCCGCGTATGTGAGCGGTTCAGGCTCGCAGTGGGCGCTGCTTCTTTATGGCGAGGGCCCCGATCCAGACAGTAACTGGTGGGCTCAAACATCACCAAACGTATTGGTGCTACCACTTAAGAGTTTTCTCGAGGGATTGCGCTCGCGGACCTTCCCTGAGCTGGTGCGCGATCTTCGTAATAGTCGTGTTCACGGCTCGAGTGTCTAATGGCGGCAATCGATCAACCCACTGTACGCGCCTTCTTCGAAGCTGGCGATAACGGAGCAACTACCGCAGCGAAGGGTCGGGCACTTGAGAATTTGATTTGCTATCTTTTCTCGCAAGTACCCGGGGTTTCGATAACGCGTCGTAATGAGATGAACCCTTTCGAAACCGAAGAGATCGACGTCGCTCTTTGGAATGACGCTCATGCCGACGGTTTTTTCTTTCTGCCCAACATCATCCTGATTGAATGCAAGAACTGGTCCGCGGCTGTGGGAAGCATAGAGGTCAACTGGTTCGATTCGAAACTTCGGAATCGTGGACTTGATTTTGGAATACTGGTCGCCGCAAATGGCGTCTCGGGAGATGCGGGGCAGGTTACCGCCGCACACTTTACGGTTGCGGCGGCACTGAAAGAGTGTAGGCGCCTGATTGTCTTTACAAAGGATGAAATCCTAAGACTCACTGACTCAGATGAGCTCGTCAGATCAGTTAAAGAAAAACTATGCGATTTAGCAGTCGCAGGAACGATCCTGTAGCGGCGGCGGCGCCGATTTAGATTGAACGGCCGCACCAAGTTGCGAGCGGTCGTTTAGATTGCCTAACACGGAAGGTCCGCTCCGGGTCGACCTGAGCCAGTCGCTGTCGGCTCAGTGCCGACAGAAACGGTCATTGCGATGCCCACGGACGCGGACTGTCAGCTGATCTATCGGCT
>NZ_JALQCK010000101.1:0-3247 GCF_030464835.1 Paraburkholderia sp. WS6 | reverse complement strand
CAGATCCTATGAGCAGGGGACGTCGACGAACTGATACGTAAAATCAGCGTGTCGAGTCCTGTTCAAAGGAGAGAGCATCATGCGCACGGATCAGACGTTCACGACGGGTGGTGAGGAACCGGTGCTGGCGGTATCACTCGAGCTTGCCGGAGCAAACTGGAAGGTCGCGCTGCACGACGGCCGGCGCGAGAAGCCCGCCGTGCACACGGTCGCGCAGCCACAGGCCGCCGCCCGCCTGCAGGCGGTGCTGGACCTGATCGAATGGCACAGAGAGAAGTGGTTGCTGCCCGCGGGCGTGCGGGTCGTCGTGAGCTACGAGGCCGGCCAGGACGCGTTCTGGATCTGTCGCGCGCTGCAGGCGCGCGGCATCGAGTGCTACGTCGTCGATCCGGCGAGCATTCCGGTCGAACGCCACAAGCGACGCGCGAAGACCGACCGGCTCGATGTCATCAAGCTGGTGATCAATCTGCGCGCGTGGCTGCGCGGCGAGCGTGACCGCATGCACGTGGTTCACGTGCCGTCGCCGCAGGACGAGGCGTCGCGCCAGCTGATGCGCGATCGCGGGGAACTGCAGAAGGAAGTCCTGCAGCATCGCGACCGCATGCGCAAACTGCTGGCCACGCTCGGCTGCTGGGATGAGGTCGACCACAAGGCCTTTGCCGGCCGGCTCGCCCGTAACGAGGTGAAGTGCCACGACGGCACGCCGCTGCCGCCCGAGCTGCGTGAACGGCTGCTGCGCGAGTGCGAACGGCTGGCACTGGCGGAGCAGCAACTCGCCGCGCTGGAGAAGACGCGCAAGGCGAGCGTGCCGGCGGCCGCGCGCAAGCGCAGCGAGGACCTGGCGCGCCTGAAGGGCATCGGCGAGGTGGGTGCGTCGCGCCTCGCGCTGGAGTTGTTCTGGAGGGAGTTCAGCAACCGGCGCCAGGTGGGGGCGTGCGTCGGGCTGGTGCCGCAGCCCTACGACAGCGGCGAGAGCCATACCGATCAGGGCATCAGCAGGCAGGGCAACCGAATTAGTAAGGACTTTCCCGATCTCGTGGCACATAGCGATATGCGAGGATGGTTGGTGCTGGGCAACCCATCTGAGAAGGGGAAAGTCATGGACAAGATTACTCGTATCGGCGTGGATCTGGCCAAGAACATCATTCAGGTACACGGCGTGGACAGCATGGAACGCGTGGTGGTCAGGAAAGCAATCTCGCGACACAAGTTTCTCGAATGGTTTGCCAACCTCGAGCCGTGCCTGGTCGCAATGGAAGCGTGCAGCGCAGCCCACTACTGGGGGCGCAAGCTGCGCGCGCTCGGCCACGAGGTTCGGCTGATCGCGCCGCAGTTCGCCGCACCGTATCGCAAAGGCGGCAAGCACGTGAAGAACGACAGGCTGGATGCCGAGGCCATCTGCGAGGCCGCGGGCCGGCCGCACATGCGCTTCGTGGCCGTCAAAACGGCAGACCAGCAAAACGTGCTGCTGCTGCACCGGATGCGGGACGGTTTCGTTGAGGAGCGTACCGCGCTCGTCAACCGGCTGCGCGGTGAACTGGTCGAGTTCGGCGTCTTCCTGCCGCAAGGCATCAATGCATTTCGTGCCCACTTCGTCGAGGCACTGGAGGACGGGGCCACTGAACTGAACGGTGTCGCACGCACTGCGCTGCTGCGAGGCTGGGAGCACCTGCAGGCCCTCGACCAGCAAATCGCCTGGTGCGACGCGCAAGTCGCCACGCACGTGAAGCACGACAGCAACGCGCAGCGCGTCATGGCGGTCATCGGCATCGGGCCGCTCACCGCGTCGGCCGCGGTGGCCACTGTCGGCGACGCTCACCTGTTCAAGAACGGCCGCCAATTTGCCGCCTGGATCGGCACGGTGCCCAAACAGGCGAGCAGCGGCGGCAAGACCCGGCTGGGCCGCATCACCAAACAGGGCAACACGTATCTGCGCACGCTGCTGTTCCAGGGCGCGCGCTCGGCCGTAACGAGCGCCCATCGACGAACCGACCGGCTCTCGCGCTGGATCGTTCAGCTCCAGGCACGCGTGGGTTGGTATCGAACGCTGGTCGCCGTCGCCAACAAGCACGCGCGCATCCTGTGGGCGATTCTGGCCAAGGGCGAGCGCTTCGATCCGTCGTATGTGCCAACCCGCCCGGCCCCCGCTGGTCGTGAGGCCGCAACCGCATGATCGAATAGATGAAGCATAGAGCCCCGCAACCCCAAAGTCGGAAACTCCGCATACAAGGATTCAACAGGCATGGATAGCGACAGGTCAGACCGGCAGCAGGCGAACTCGAGCACCCGTCAGGCGCTGCATCGCATGTATTCGCCGTCAACCGGATGGAGTCCTGCTGCGCGGTTACTATCCGGGCCCGGGCACAGCAACCATCGTGTCCAACAAGGCCGCTTATAGGTGTGCAGTCTGTCTCGCCGCTCAATGCCGAATGTGTCCCAGATCACATGGGAGTCAAACGAATGGATGAATGAACCCCGAGCTTGCAAAAAAGGGAAAGTCCTTATAGGCGGGTGCGCGCGCTGCTGGTCGAGATGGCGTGGACCTGGCTGCGCTACCAGCCCGGCAGCGCGCTGACGCAGTGGTTCAACCAGCGCACCCAGGGCACCGGACCGAACCGCCGCGCGCGACGCATTGCGATCGTCGCGGTAGCGCGACGTCTCGCGATTGCGCTGTGGCGGTATCTGAAGGACGGCGTCATCCCCGAAGGCGCAGAGCTGAAGTCAGTCTGAGCCAGCAAGGTATCACAGCAACGCCGTCATGCACGACGCGAAACTGATGGATGGACGGTTTGAAGTGAACATGCCCGTCAAGTCCCCGGGTTACCGAAGTAACCGGTTTTACAGATGGGGCATGTTCCCGGAAAAGACTCCGGCGTAATGCGCATGCAGGATGAGGCTGGCCTGGCGCCAGCGGATAGAAGGTGGTCGGACGTCAGGTCTGACGCGCGCGATGACCGGCTTCAGACCAGAAACGCAGACTGGATTGCGGCAATGGTTGACGGCGCGGTGGAAATCCGCCCCGGGAATACGCGGCTGAAATGCGCCCTGTATGCTGGCGAGCCGCAATCAACGCAAGGAGGAACCCGCGTCATAACGAGCCCGAGTTATCCACCGCCGGCCGGGCGTCGTGGTCGTGAGAGGCGACCCGCCGACCGGCCGTGGATAACTCCTGGACATCAGTTCATGGCGTCCACAAAACGGGGAGTTCGCGAAAGGCCTTGACAACTTCCTGCTCATAGAAGGGGAC
>NZ_JALQCK010000100.1:0-3275 GCF_030464835.1 Paraburkholderia sp. WS6 | reverse complement strand
TTGCGTGACGGGCGAAGCCGGGCGCGCAAGGTGCAGCGGCACGGCTGGATGGCTGGGCGTCGCCCGGGTCGATGCCCAGGCGGATCTCGCGGAACGCTTCACAGTGCCAGGTCCATCTGTTCAGCCGCCGGGATTACGACTATGGGAATACCCGGCGTGCGTGAATCGAGCGCATTGTCATGGTCCCGCAGGGTATCGGACATCATTGCGAAGCGGGCGCGATCCGCTTCGCCGCGCCTGACACGGAAATCATCGTCTACCACGTCATTGACCCGTGCCCACTGATTCCACGCGAAACTGCGGCCGAGTCCTACGGTGGTTGACGTGCTAGGGAAGCGGTCGGCTCCACGCACGAGCTCCTCCCATGTCGCACCGAATTCGACCTCATCAAAGCGGCTATGCCGGCCAGTGAGCGCGTTACGCTCTAGGACCAGCGCACGCTCCAGTAGCTCTGGATGGTTCGCGGCAAGCCAGTACAGTTCCCATTGCTTCGAGGCAGGACAGAAGAAGCACGCCGACTTGATCGGCACCATGTCGGCCCCGAGCGCCCACGTGATCGCCTTGACGCAGTCGCGCCGTGTCCACCGAACAAGCTGCAACGGATACACATAATCGAAATCATCGTCCGGGCGCTTCGGCGCTTTCGAGCGGCGCAGATCGGCCGGACCGCAGTCATAGCCGATCAGTTTGACGATCCGTTCATTAGCGGCACGCGTCGAAATCCAAAGCGGATGGGGCAGCCTGGCGTTCGGCCCGGACTTTGCCCCCTTCAGAAACTGGTCCTGAATCGCGGCCTTCCACTTGATACTGCAACTCTTCATGCCGAAAGCCAGCGACGGCAAGGTCTCGTTCGCAAGGCAATTGCCGTATAGGTCCGCGTAGCCTGTGGACGCGAGTGGAATCTTTCGGCACACGTCGATAAGCGGCCATCCCCATTCGCGCAAAACCGTGTTCATGAGGTCAAGGTGTTTGATGGTCTCGGGCTTTTCTCCGCCTGTGTCAGCGAAGGTGATGACGTCGGGGCGGATACCAGCAGCATGAAGCGCTACGAGCATTGCAGTAGAGTCCACACCTGAACCAAAGCATAGGGCCAGCGTCCTGCCCGCCAACGCGCCCCGCAGCGCCTTTATCTGCAACGCCGAAAGGATAGGTGCGCGGGGAACGCTGTCTGCCTGAAACGTGAGCTTTTGCATCGTTCTTCCACGGTTGTCTTTGCTGACCGGATCCCTAGATTCGGAGTCCCGGCCATGCCGGTTTGTGCTGAGTCGGCAGCGTCTCTCGTCGTTGCCGCCGTTCCCCTGAGTTCATCGTCCCGCGATCAAAAGGAGACGCGGCCGGAGCTGGGTCAAGGATTCAGGCGCGGGGTGTGGGGCGGGATGGAGCGAGAGCGACTGACACGGCCCCGTGCGCCTTGACGCAGCGTAGGCTGTGGCTACGATCGCGATAGAGGACGGGGAACCAGGGGGCGGGAATTCGGCACGAAGAGCTGCGACGAAGCGAAACGCCTCGCGCGGCGAGCGCGCACACCGAGCTGCTGCAGGCAGCGAGGCTGGAGGGGATGGCACGCGCCGGGGCGAGTCCGCGGGACGCGGCGCGGCCCCAAGAGCGGGGGTGATGTTACTCCGTGACGCGGTGCTGTCAGCTTGCGTGACGGGCGAAGCCGGGCGCGCAAGGTGCAGCGGCACGGCTCGATGGCTCCGACTGCTCACGCGACACCGGAAACAAAACGCCGGCACGTGGCCGGCGTCTGTACGGATTGGAACGAACGGGTCACCAGTTCGGACGCGGTTGCTCGACCGTTGGCATGAACATGATAAATGTCCCACGTTGCGAGATGATCGCGCGGGCCTTATTGGCCTGCATGCCGAGTCGGGCGATAAGTACGTGGAGCAATTCTCCATCCGAACTGGCTTCGTCATGACAGAGCAGCTTTTCAACCTCTTGCCGCAGGGAATCGCTCAGGCCGTCACTGAGTTTGAAAGCCCCATATTGCGGGAACGCGCACTTGTCGCCTGGCGAGGTTCGCGAAAGCACCTCGACAGCTTCGAGCATTGCGTCTTCTTCTTGCTCAGTCAGTCTGTCCGCCTTCGGCCAGGCCTTGGCCAGCGCATCAAGCGAAGCGCGCATGCGCTTGTGCATGTCGTGCGCGCCGTCCACCCTGTCGGCGAGCTCAATAAGACTGCGGCGTGCGTTCCCCCGGCCAACGTTGGTCCCGTTCTCAAGCGCGGCCAGGATGATCGGCATCAGCGCTGTCCACCGGGGCGTGAGGTCGATACCCTGCGCGTCTGCTTCGCCCGGGAGGATGGTTTGGCTATATCGTTCCATGTGAATTACCTCGCTGGACCGCGCGAGCGGTCCCGTTAAAAGATCAGTTACGCCGTGATCGGCCTACGCCGTTCCGGGTGGTTGGCGGCCATGTCTACAAAGTCGTGCGCGCGCTTCAAGGTCGAGAACAGACCCTCATAGCGATCCGTGATGTATGCCTTGAAGCCCTCCTCGTCGCGGCTGATGAGCACCTCAATGCCATTGATTTCGAGATTGAAACTGCCATTGATCTGCCCGGGTGGCCCCTTCATGACCTCGACACCCTTGCGGCGTGCGGCCAGACAGTTGAAGTGCCCGAAAGCGTCGGCGCACTTGTCGCGCGTCCATCCGAAGCGTTCCGGGTCGCGGTGTGCGCGGTACGTCCGTTCGACGAGGCGCGAGCCGATCAGGTGATAGACATCGCTGACGTGCTGGCCGCAAACCTCACAAGCGCCGAGGCGTGCGCTCGATTGCCCGGTTGCCTTCAACCTGTATCGATACACTTCGCCATCGGCATCGTGGATGGTGGTTTCGAGGGCTGCAAGCTTGCTCATTTCGCTACCGCCTTCTTCGTCTTCGCACGGCGGTCCGCTTCCTTCGTCAGGGCATACGGCAGCTTGTCGGCAATCTGCTCGTCGCTCAGGTGTTCGAGCAGCACGAGACAGGTCGAGCCCTTCACGTTCACGAGAATGGATTTCTTGCCTTGATGCTCGCCCCATTGCGGGCCAGCATGGCCTTTAAAATCACGATGTGTATGGCGGTAAATGATCGTAAGCTTCTGTTCGCGCGAAAGCTGCGCCGGGTCGATGGGTTCCACTGCGTCGGACATTTGTACCTCCATGCGGTTTTAGCTGACCGGGCCCCTAGATTCCGAAGTCCCGGCGTCGGTGGTTTCTGCTGAGTCGGCGGTGCTTCGCGTCGTTGCCGCCGTTCCCCTGAGTTCGTCGTCCCGCGATCAAAGGAGACACGGC